>JAVCDJ010000202.1 GCA_030765845.1 Candidatus Stygibacter australis | reverse complement strand
CACAAATTCAGGGGCAATAAAAATAACTCCTCAGAATGAATCAATTTTCAAGTACCATATAGAAGAAGGAAATCTAATTGGAACAAAAACTAATAAATAGCAAAATTACAGTTGCAATATTCAATTTTAATGGTTTTAGAGAACCAATAATTAATGGGAAAGGGAGAATTGTAACTACTGTTGAAAGTTTGCTTGAGCATATACCGCAATTTAAAGAAATGAATGTATTATTTGTTGATAATGAATCAACAGATGGATCATTAGAATATTTAAGAAACTTATCATTTGGTAAAATAATTCAAATTAAGAGATTAGTAAAAGATATATCATGGAGTGCAACTACCAAAAATAATATCTATAACCTTAATCAAGTAATTAAATTGATTGATACTCCATATTTTTGGAGAATAGAAGATGATTCATATTTTTATAATTCTAAATTTGTTGAAAAGGCAATTGATGTTCTTGATTATGATAAAAGTGTTGATATAATACACCTTAGAAGATGGACAAAAATGGATGCTAAAGATATGCCGGGGGTTGGTAGAAATTTAAATAGAATTCAAAGTATAAAACGCACACCTAATGGGAATAAGTATTATTTAATCCAAAAATTAGAAGATAATATGATATGGATTTTAGTTAAGGATGATTTGGAAAAAGAATTTATACCCGATGAACAATCTGGATATGGAAAATGTCCAATGGGAGAGAATGAAATCGGGAGTGTCAGAATAAATAGAAAAGGTAAATATGAAAGATTATTAACTGAAAAGTGGGCTACATATACAAATCATGGTTGGATATGTAGGACTGATTGTTTAAGATTTGCTTTTAGTAATTATAAACCATTATCCGAAGGCGATTTAGCTTCAATATTTAAAATGCATTTTTATGCAGCAAAGCTTGATCAAGATGCATTTGTAGCTTTTGGGTGGAGAACAAGAAATACAGGATGGAAGGAAGATGATGCAAAAAGAATATTCGAATATGTAAAAAATAATAATTACTCCTCAACGAAAGAATATAATATCTTAGATAATGATTCGTATTGATCAAAACAATTGTAAGTCTCTCGTAGAAATATTTAGCAACCGAAAGGAATTTAACAAATGCTATTAATCTACAATTCGATAAAATTGTCTGAACCCCGAGATTACTTTGACCTGATAGCCAGAAAACGCTTATTTCCAGATCAGAGCTTTGATACCATTTATTTAGATAAAAAGCCAGAATCTTTCGCAAAATACACACATTTATTAATCACAGGTTCAGAGCTTTCTGCCAGCCAGGGTTCAGATTATGATACTGATATTTTGCAGGTTATAAGTAATTTTGTGAAAGCTCATAAACCGGTATTAGGCATCTGTCATGGACATCAGATGCTGGCTCGATATTTGGCTGGAGATGAATATTGCCGCAGAGCAGTTCAGCCGGAGTTTGGCTTTAAGCGCATGAAAATTACTGATGATGAACTATTTGCCGGGATTCATGAGCCCATTTTTCTCGAATCGCGTTATGATGAAGTCTTTGATCTACCTCCGGAATTTAAGATCATTGCTGCCAATGAAGCTGAAGCCGTACAGGGTTTCAGATATAAGGACCTGCCTGTCTGGGGTATTCAGTTCCACCCAGAATTCTTATATGAAGATGGTGAAGACATGCTGCAGAAGCATCTGGCTCAGAATCCGCAAGACAAAAGTTACTATCGCAATGATTTGACTGATAAACAGCAACTTGAGCAAAATCTGAAGATCTTTACAAATTTTATTAACTATTAGTAAATATACCTTGCGAATGGTTTTATCCTTCGCAATGGTAATTCGTGAGACGTGAGACGTGAGTAGTGAGACGAAATGTAATGCCCCTTTCATCAGTCACGTAATCACCATTCAGAAGGTTTTAGTCTCGTTATTTAAATTATCTTGACCGAAATCAGGAGATTTCACATATTTATTCAGTTTTACCTAAAAGGAGCAGGATATGGTTCAGTTAATAGGAATAATTATTTTTTTGGGTTTATACAAAAAAATAAAGCCTTTACTCAAAGATAAAAAGACTGTTTTTAAAATTCTGATAGGTCTTATCATTCTCCGTAATATTGGATTTATTGGTGTTTTGGGTCATTCTGAGATAGGTGGATTGATCCTCGGTTTCATCAATGGTGGAATAATCCTTTCCATTATCAGTCTGCTCTCGATTGTATTTAAGCAAAAATCAGAGAGTGATGATGAGAAACCTGAGCAACCTGTAATTCAAAATGATGGTGCACGCTCTGGAGAACATGAACTTCCTCCCGCTGCTTCTCGCACTAAAACAGTAAAACCACATTCGGTTGAATCCCACACAGAAAGCTTTTCACTCAAAGAAAAAGCCACAGCACTGGCTGCGGTTCGCAAGTATCTTGAAAGTAGAAACTATCGGGTTCTTGATGGTGATAATACAGATTTTGATCTGATCGCTATCGATAGCCAGGATATTGAAAGTTATATTACAATTATCGCTTTCAAGCAAAGTAATAACGATAATGAAATCTACCTGCAGGAAGATAAATACGATAAAATCGTTGAATTAGGCAGACAGCATCGTCTTTTTATTGTCACAGATTGCTTTGAAGATCAAGACTCAAAATATCTTGGTAATTATGTTACAATATATTATCTTGATAGCCCTATTGATGAAACAGGATTCAAGAAGCAGGGTGCTAGATATGTAAATAGCCTGCGTAAACTAAAAAAATACAGTTATGATCAGGAGATCAGTGTCCGTCTGAATTCTATAGATTAAAATTTCCCCCAGTTTCTATTTAATCTCTTCTTATTTTATATAAAGAAATAATGAAGTGCCACAACTCAACCCGGCATGACATTTTTATGTTATGCCGGGTTGAGTTGTGGCACTTCGGACTTAGTTAAAAAAAACGACAAATTACAGGTGGATGCTGTTCAATATAACTAATTGAAAATTATAATGAATAGTAATTTTTAGCAGAAAAAAGTGCACATATCCATCATATTTGTCAATTTTTGTGAAATTGACATATTCCCTGAAGGGGAATTACTATAATAGCCCTGGGTTGTTGTATTTCAACCCGGGGTCAAATTGACCACCCTCACCTTCCCCTCCCCCAAACACCGGCGCAGCCGGTGTTTGGGGGAGGACGGTGGCTTTTGGCATCAACCCCAGGTAGTCACTTCGTGCCGACCTGGGGCTATTATAGTGAATCCCCTTCAGGGATAAATTAACCATAAAGATTGAACAGTCTCTACAGGTGGAAGTGTGACAAAATAACAAATTAATTGACAGAATATTCCGATTGTTGAGATTTCCAGTATTAATCTCAGTCAATAACTGGAGGGAAAATAAAATGGCTAAAAAAGAAAAAGTGAAGCCAGAGATAAAAGAATTTAAGAATTACCAGCTTCTGGAAGGATTATCCAATCGAGCACTATTTCAGATCAAGAGCATGTTGCTGGAAAGGAATTATAAAAAGGGCGAGTTGGTATTCAAGAAAGATTATCCTCAGGTAGTATTATACTTTGTGGCGAAGGGTGATATCAAGATCTATCTTGATAATGATGGTGAGGAGATTGAATTGATCCATAAGAAGCAGTACGAGCATTTTGGTGAGATGGCACTTGTGCTGGATTCCACGCGCACAGCAAGTGCCCGGGCAGAAGAAGATAGTGTACTGCTGGCGATGACTTCCAAGGATTTCCATGAGTTTGTGGATAAAAATCCCAAAGCTGGTGTAACGCTGCTCTTTAATATTAGTAGATATTTGAGTGAAATATTAAATAGAAGTAATAAAAAATTAGAAGATAATCAGAAGTAGCAAAATGAAAGCAAAAATTAATATCACCCGGATAATTTTCGGATTGTTAGCAGGAGCAGTAGTTGTACTTACTTTTTTATTCTACCAGAGTGTTATCTGGATGGTTTTTGGAGCGATAATATTTTCTTATCTTCTCAAGCCAGTGGTAGATTTTCTAGAGAAATATCGGATTACCCGTTGGTTAGCAATTTTACTTGTTTATTTATTGATAGCTGCTCTGCTGGCATTAGGGGGGATATTAGTAGTTCCTGTTCTCAGCAGTCAGCTGCAGGATATGGGGACAAAAATTACGGATATTGCATCTAAAAGTGGGAGTATAGAGGAATTCAGGATAACTGACGTGGAATTGTTCAGCAAGCTTTTTACTCCCTTGATAGAATTTACTGAGAAAACCAACCTCTTTGATCTCGATAAATTATTCCAGGGATTTTTGTACTATATGCAAAAGGTGGTTACTGATATACCTAATAAAATAAGTCTTTATGCTGGTAAGATGTTCAACTTATTCACATTTCTATTTATGGTGCCTACCTTAGGATTCTTTTTCCTGAAAGACCGGGAACAATTCCGGCAACAACTATTTAAACTTATTCCTAATCAGTACTTTGAATTGACGGTGATCATAGCAGAGAGAACAGATAGTGTATTAAAGACCTTTTTTCGAGCGATGATGCTGGAGATGCTGATAGTGGCAGCGATGTCTTCCATTGCCATGATAATTGTGGGCGTGCCCTATTCAATTGTGGTGGGATTGATTGCCGGTATTGGTAATGTGATCCCCTATCTGGGACCAGCAGTGGGTATTGTGGCAGCTACGATCTCGATATTACTAAGTGGTTCTCCACTGGTAATGATCATTTCTGCAATAATTGCCTTGCAAATAGTGCAATTTCTGGAAAATAGATTTATTTACCCCTTCGTGATGGCAAAAAGTATGGAAATGCACCCCATGATAATCCTGCTTACTGTTCTGGCTGGTGGATATACAATGGGTTTTTTAGGGATGCTTTTTGCTGTACCACTGGTATTTATGGTAAAAGAAATTTCCACCATTCTAATTGGGAATCTGCGCAAGTTCGAGATTTTATAAATAACCAGGTACAATTTTGTCCTTACCCATACTGGCGTCCGGCTGGTTTTGCGATTGAGGTCATTGTTGCAGATGCAATTGTCCGGGGAGGTTCGGATGAATCATTGGTCCAGTATTGCCAAAAGTTTGAGAGCTCATTTCAGCATCTGATTAAAGCAGAATTAGGAAGAATAATTGAGCTGGAAACTATTTATATGCAATATGGACGGGATATTCTGAGAGAAATGGATACGCATCAAAAATTGATCAAGGTGCTTTACAGGAGGTGTAATTGTGCTTAGAAAACTTATTATTACTATCTTGCTGATTGGTACGTTTGGTTTGTATGCTAAGGTAAATGAGAAAAATATTTTATTTACGATCAGGTTTGGTCAGGGAGGATTTTCTGATAGCAGATCCGATATTGATAAGCTTGGAGGAGGGCAGCTTGCCTTTGATTTGAAACTGGCTAGATTTCCTTTGGCATTATCACTTTCTGGAGAATCTTACACAAATGGTCCAGATCCAACACATTCTTATGAAATTGCAGATATGAAGGTTTTGAATCTGATCTATATGAAGAAAGTGTCACACCGAATAAACCTGTTTTCCGGTGGAGGGATTTGCTGGCTGGAAGTGCCTGATAATGCGGGTGGCTATGATAATGGTATCGGGATTGATGCGGAACTGGGGATCAATGTAATAGTATTTTGGAAACTGGGGCTTTATGGGATGTATAAATATCTTTATGCAAATGATAACGGGCTTATTGATTTTAACGAACATATCGGTATGCTGGGAATAACATTTAATTTTGGTTTA
Source organism: Candidatus Stygibacter australis (assembly GCA_030765845.1). Lineage (NCBI taxonomy): Bacteria > Pseudomonadati > Candidatus Cloacimonadota > Cloacimonadia (SeqCode) > Cloacimonadales (SeqCode) > Candidatus Stygibacter > Candidatus Stygibacter australis. Next base: position 4,617 of record JAVCDJ010000202.1, on the reverse strand, counting down.
TAAGTAAAAAGGTTAAGGAGTTAGAAATGAAAAAAATTATATTTGCTTTTATTATTTTGACATCAATATTCTGCATTTATGCAAAAAACGATTTTCATTTTGCAATTTTGGGAGATAGAACCGGAGGTGCAAATCAGGAGGCTTTTGATGAAGTTATAAATGAGATAAACAGCCTGAGACCTGATTTTATCATCAATGTCGGTGATTTTGTGGAAGACGGAAGAATTGCCGGTGATTGGGATGTCCCTCTGAAATCTATTGAGATTTTAGATTGTAAGCTGTATTTTGTTCCCGGGAATCATGATATCATTGATGAAAATTCAGCGCAAATATTTAAAGAAAAAACCGGTTTTGATCCTTTTTATTCTTTTGATTACCAAAAAACTCATTTTGTCGTTTTGAATAATGCCACGATATCCAGATATGATGAGTTTGATGAGGAGCAGGTAAACTGGTTGATCAAAGATTTGAATGAGAATCGGGAATCAGAAAATATATTTGTCTTTATGCATAAGCCATTTTGGGCAAATCAGATTGCATCAGAAAAAGAGGATCGTTTTCATGAGATATTTCTGCAAAATAATGTTGATGCTGTGATTACAGGTCACTGGCATCAATATGCTCATAATCAATATGATGGGATTGACTATTATTTGGTGGGTAGCTCCGGTGGAAGTATGCCAGACGAAAATGTGGATATGGGAATATTTTATCAATATATGATGTGTAAGGTTGAAGATGATGAACTCTACACCTCATTAATAAAGTCAGGGAATATTTTCTCTGAAGATTTAGTAACAATTGAGGAGGAACAACTATCTTACAATATCCCCAATAGCTATATCACTCTGAATAGCCGAAGTGATACTGAAAAAAGGTATTTCATTGAGTTCAGTGTCATCAATAAAACTGATAAAACCATCAACAGCGATTTGATAATAGAGAGTAATGACAATTGGATTACACCAGAAAAAAATATCAAACTTACTATCAATCCAGGCGACACACTGAAAAGTGAATTTGTGATGGAGAACAATAAGAATATGTTTCCACTTCCTTCTGTAAAGTTTTCATATCCTTTTGGGCGGGGAAAAATATATGAATATGAAAAGGCAATATTTATTCCAAGGGTAGTAAATTGTAACTATGTAAAGAAAATCCCAAAAATTGATGGAAAGATTTCTGAAAAAGACAGGGCTAAAGCATTCATTGTAAACAAATTTGCAGATAATGAAGCTCAGCTTTCTGAAATAGATGATTCAGAGCTATTCTTTTTGATTGATAAAGAATATTTGTACATAGCATCAATCACTGGAAGTATTTCTGACAGCTTAAAAGCTTCCTGTACTGAAAGAGATGAGGAAGTATATGCTGATGATGCTATAGGTTTTTTGCTTTCTGGAGAAGATAGAGTAATCTATCAATTTTATGTTAATACAAGTGGAGTTATCTGGGATATGAAATCTGATTTTAATGCTGACTCACATGATCTGGAGTGGAACGGAAATATTGAGGTTAAGACAAGAATAAATGATAGCAACTGGATTGCGGAAATTAAAATCCCATTAGCAGAATTGAATTTTGAGAATGTATCAGAATTGAATTTCAATTATTGCCAATACCGTCAGTATGAAGATTCATCACTTTACTTTCAACCTGAATGGAGTTATGATTCAGTGAAAAATGGTACAATAAAAATCATGAAATAGATGACCCAAACAAAAACCAGGTGCATGACCTGTCGGAGCGTAATGATTGAAAACTGATCCCTCTGCAAAGGTTAATCAAATCTCCAACCTGGATCCTGATGCAGACATAAGAGAAATTATACTGCTTCAATAATCTGAAGAAAAAGATTTAAACTACTCCCCTAATCTGCAATTAGACAGAGATGGGGGAGTGGTAATTCATTTCAAAGAGTACAAACTACGTAAATCTGAGATTTTATAATTTGCTTGATAGAAAATTACATTTACTAAATTGCTGACATGTGAATTATGACTAAGTAATGAAACATGAGGGGATAAAATGATCAGAAAGCATAAATGTCTGGCATTATTTTCAGGGGGACTTGATAGTTTATTAGCCGTGAAACACATGGAAAAACTGGGTTATACAGTGATCCCGATATTTTTTGAGACTCCTTTTTTTGAAGCAACGTCCGCTTTGAAAGTTGCACAATCTAATGGAATAGACCTTCAGGTAATTAACGTGATGCCCGAATATCTGGATGTATTAAAGAATCCACGCTATGGCTATGGCAAGAACATGAACCCTTGTGTGGATTGTCATGGATTTATGTTCCGTAAAGCTGCTGAGATGATGCAGGAATATGGAGCAGACTTTTTGATATCAGGTGAAGTTATAGGTCAGCGTCCCAAATCACAGCGAAAGGACAGCATGAATGCCGTGGCAAAATTAAGTGGTGTAAAAGACCTGCTGGTGAGACCATTATGCCAAAGATTTCTGGCAGACACCTTGCCCATCAGGGAAGGTTGGGTTGACAAAGCTGAACTTCTGGATATTCAGGGAAGAGCGAGATACCGTCAGCTTGAACTGGCACGTGAATATGGTGTGATCGAGTTTCAGAATCCTGCCGGAGGTTGCAAACTCACTGATATTAAATATTCACGCAAATTGAAAGATCTCCTGGTGCATGACCAGATCAATGATGAAAGCATCAAATATCTCAATTACGGCAGGCATTTCAGATTGAATGAAAATACCAGACTGGTTGTGGGCAGGAATATGGAGGAAAATGAGCACTTATCGCTAATAACAACTGATGAGATTGTAATTAAAGCAGTTGATTATCATGGCCCTTTGGGTATCATCTGCACGGATGGAGAGGTCACCGAAAATGAGATTGAGATGGCTGCGAGGATTGTGCTGCGTTATAATAACAAGGTTGAGAGAGAATCTGAAGTAGGCTGGGGGAAGAATTTTGCCTTGAATAATATCATCAAGGTCGAAAAATATACACCAGAAGAAGTAGAAGATTTAATGATCAAATAGATTGGAGAAAAAAATGGACTTAAAAAGATTTAATATACTACCGGAATTTGGCACAAATACGTATCTGGTGTGGGATAAAGACAGCCGCGAAGCGATCTTGATCGATCCCGGGGCAGCATCTCAAGATATTATCAACTATGTGAATACTAATAGTTTGAATATGACAGCAATCGTGAATACTCACGGGCATGTTGACCATATTGGAGGGAATAAGTATTTTCATGAGAAATGGGATGTACCTATATTTATCCACTCTGCTGATGCCATGAAACTAATTGACCCAAGACAGAATCTAAGCAGTTATATGGATGAGGAAATTATCTCACCTGCTGCTGATAGGCTGCTGGAATCTGGTGATAAGATCAGGTTAGGAAAAAAGGAACTGGAAGTGATCCACACACCAGGTCATACGGCTGGGGGGATTTGCTTATTATATGATTTTCTGCTGTTTGCCGGTGACACCTTATTTAAGGGAAGTATTGGCAGAACAGATTTTCCTGATGGAGATTTTGAAACTCTTAAGCATTCAATAAAAACCAGGATATATGTATTAGCTGATCAGACAATGGTCTTTCCAGGTCACATGGAAGCAACCCGGGTAGGTATTGAAAAAAGAGAGAATCCTTTCGTGAGAGCGGAGGGATAGGATAATTGTCAGGGTTCAGTACGAGCTTAAAAGTAAGACTATTTATTTTAATATTAGTGATTGCAGCATTTTGCCAGGCAGAGAAGCCATTCTATATAGATTTTGACTGGGACAGCGTAAAAAATTACAATAAATTCCAGCAGGACTTCTTTTATATGTGCAAATTGCTGGAAGATTCTCATCCGGCATTATTTGAAGAGATTCCTAAGCAGGATTTTATTAAAAAGAAAAACCTTTTTGCCGGAAGTCTGGAACTGGTTGTTAATAAGCAAACCTTTGCTGTGATGCTTCAGAAATTTGTATCTCAGTTAAATGATGGACATACTCAGATATATTATGCAGACGGTTTTGGAGACCTGCGAGTACCAGTAGTAATGTCATGGTCGGGAGATCATCTCTATATTTCCAATGTTAATCAGGGGCTTAATATAAATCTGATCGGTAAGAAGGTATTACGTGTAGGCAAAGTAGCTGCAGACAGCCTTGAAAAGATGCTCGGACCCTACGTTTCAGCAGAAAACCGTTACTGGAAACGCTACCAGTTAACAAATTTGATGAATATGGTGGGCTTTTTGCTGCTGACTGACGTGATAGATCAGGAGGAAACTATCCAGTTAGTAGTGGATATTGATGGGCAAGCCAAGTTACTCGACCTGGAGAATTCCACTCAGGTTAACTGGTTGAAACCAGTTCAGCATCCCGTTACTGCTTACAATCAGGATCTGTTCTCTTATAAGATATTGCCAGAGATAAAAACCTGCTATTTTCAATTCAATGAATTCAATGATCTTCAGACGGTGAGGATGTATCATAAATCGGGTATAATTGAAGATGATGAGTTTGATGCATACCATAAGGAAATTGAGGAACGGGGTGGAGATTTCCGCATTTTCCTGGAAAGGATGTTTTCCGATATTTATCAGCAGAAAATTGAGAATCTGGTGATAGATGTGAGG
>JAVCDJ010000201.1 GCA_030765845.1 Candidatus Stygibacter australis | reverse complement strand
AATAAAACTATTAAGATTGTATTGCTGGTTATTGCTATGCTGATTGCCATGAATATCATTGGGGTAAAACTTACAGCCCTTACGGTATTTGGTGGTGCCATTGGTGTTGGAATTGGTTTTGGTCTGCAAAAGATATTTTCTAATTTCATCAGTGGTTTTATTCTATTGCTGGATAAGGCTATCAAGCCTGGTGATGTAATTGAGATTGATAATACTTTTGGTGTTATCCAGTCACTGAGTACGCGTTATGTGACGCTTCTCACTATCGAGGAAAAGGAACATCTGATACCCAATGAAGACCTGATCACGCATAAGGTGATCAACTGGTCGCATTCAAACCGGATGATCCGCCTGAATGTAGATGTGGGGGTGGCATACAATACTGATATACCACTGGCTATGGAACTGATAACTGAAGCAACAAAAAAATTAAACCGTGTTTATAAATTCAGACAGCCCAAACCAATGATCATGGATTTTGGTAATAGCTCAATAGACCTGAGGATCACGTTCTGGATCAAAGACCCCGAATTTGGGATCGATAATATCAAGAGCGAAGTCCGTCTGGAAATCTGGAAGACATTTAAAGAGCATAATATCCAGATCCCCTTCCCGCAAAGCGATGTTTATATCAAATCTCTGCCGGAGTCGAATAATAATAATATTACTTTACCTGCTGAATAACCGGCATGCCTAATGAAATAGAAGTAAAAAGAATACTTAAAAAGAACCGTTTCCCGGAAGCATTTGCCGGGAAGTATGGTTTTTCTCCTTATATGGGTTGCGGACATGACTGCAAATACTGCGATGGCAGATTTGAGAAATACCACTTTGAAGGTGAATTGCACAAGGACATCACTGTCCGCACCAATACGGCAGAGCTACTGGCAAAGGAACTGCCAAAACTGCGTGAATATGGACCTATCTGCATCTCTTCCGGCATCTCAGATGCTTATCAGCCCTTTGAAAGTAAATATGGCATCATGAGCGATTGCGCTGATGTACTGGCTGAATATGATTTCCCCCTTATCTTTCACACCAAAAGCAACCTGATCACCCGGGACTGGGCAAAGTGGCAAAAAGTGAATGACCGTGGGGGAGTGAACCTTTACGTTTCACTCACCTGGCTGGATGATAAACTGGCAGCAAAATTTGAGCCTTGTGCCAGCTCTGCCAGCCAGAGACTGGAACTACTGGCTGCTTCAGTTGCTGCCGGTTTTCGCACTGGTATCCTCGCCATGCCACTCATCCCCGGTATATCAGACAGTCCTGCTCATATAAAAGCATTATTGCAAAAAGCACGTGATCTGAAAGTTGATTTCATCTGGATATCTTCTCTAACACTCAAGCCCGGTAGACAAAAAGACTATTTTCTCGACTTCATAAAAGCAGAATTCCCGGAATCCCTGGAAAATATCACCCAGCTTTATACTAATAACGACCCCTATGGTTCGCCTATTCACAATCAGCAATTCTATTATTCACTGATGCCGCTTTATAAAAAATATGGTTTCACAGACGTGATTCCTCACCAGGTTTTCCATGATAAATTTGCCATCTATGACGAGATAAATATACTCCTGCATGATCTGCATAAATTATATCGTCAAAATAGAAAAGGTACAATTCGATTGAAAAAAGCCACAGCATTATATCGCAACTGGTTAAAAGAAAAAAAGGACTTCCTCGCCCATCGCAGAAATCTATCCTACAGGGATATTGATAAGGAAATTGTTCATCTTCTCAGAAATGACAAATTCCAGGAAATCATTGAAAATCCAAAACTGGAAGCTTTCTTCCAGCAGATATTTCTTAATCACGATCTCTTTGATTACTACAATCTCAAATTTAACTCTGATTATTAGTTAGTTAATCGGTAATTTATTACCTGTTAATTGCCCAATTGGAAGTTAAGAGGTAATATATGTCTTATTATGTTGATTTCCTAAATTCAAATTTCCACCTTCAATTCACCCATCATCTCCATCAATTGCTCAAGATTCCTTTTATCCACAATTTCTTTTTCTCCCTTGAACAGATTATAGCTTGTTACAGGATTCAGTTCCAGATACCGCGTTCCCCAGTTTTTTATCAAGATATCAATTAACTTCTTGCTCCAGTACGTTTTATTACCTTTCCGGGCAGGATTAATGATCATCAGTCTCACTCGGTTTGCTGCCAGTTGCTCAGCAGTTTTGATCACTTTCTTATAGGATGGTTCATCAAGCAGGCTTGTATGCCCTCCTTCCAATGGTTCAGGGAAGCAATCTGAAATCAATATTACTAAATTCTTCATACCAGCCAGTCGATACTTACTTTTTCCCAATACCTGATTAGCCAGTTGCAAACCCTCCCCTAAGGGAGTGCCACCTTTCACTTCCAGTTGATTTATCGTTCCAATAACCTGTAATACATTCAAAGTAGGGTAATGATATATTTGCGCCAGATCATCCCGGAAAGTGATCAATCCCAGTTTGTCACGGGCTTTACTCACATTGTCGCTCAGACAACTCACCAGTTTCTCAATGTGCGGTATCACCCAGGATATGGACTTACTCGTATCCAGCACCAGCATAATATTAAATATTTCATTCTGGGCATAAACAGCGTGGCAGAAATCAGACTTATCGATCGTAAATCTTTTCTCAGCCAGATTATAATGCCCCATCCCAGCAGCATTGAGTAAAGTAGGCAAGGGACACAATTCACCTCTACCTGCTTGCTGATACCTCAGTATTCTATTGCGAGCTGCCTTAAATATTTGATCAGTAATCCTGCGGCTTTTCTTACGCTTTGCCAGATTCAAACGCAGTTTCTGCTGCCAGCCGGATTCGATCTTGAACCTGGCTTCTTCTTCCCTGTTCTCAGATACTCCCTTGCGTACTGTTCTGTACCGTGGCAAATTTAACCTTTCTCCGATTATTTTGCGGTTACGTACCAGTCCCAGCACATATTTCAACAGCGTTTTCAGATTCATTTGCTCATCAAAGATAAACAGCGATTTAATTATACCACGTTTCGCTTGAATAATTGTTGTGTCAGACTCAGGATCAGAAAGCTGGTGCAGAAAATAGCGCAAAGCGGCCAGATTCTCACTCTTATTATGATATCTGTCAAAAATGCTGAGCATCTCAATTAAGATCGTCTTTTCCGCTTCTGTTAATTCCGAGTCTGCTTCTGCATAACGAATCGCTAATTGTGGAATATTTGACTCAAGTTCCTGCGGACTTTGGGTTTCGAGCCAGGTTACTGCATTACCCAAAGCCCTTGTCATTTTTTTTCGTATTGCACCAATCCACTATCTGTAAAAAGTCTGATGTTTTTATCTACAACATTGCGTTCAATTTTCCCTTGTCCTTTAGTCTGCCATTCCTTATGACGATCAAAGAACTCATCGATTTCCTCTGTTGTTAATGGCTTACTCAATCCACCTTCACGAGTTCTATGTCCCAGAGCGAGATGAGCAGCCTGACGAATATGACGGAATTCTACTTCCCCTCTCATTTCCAGGGCTGCCTGGGTTCTGGCTGTTTTGATTATTATAATATCTGCTCTGTGTCCATCCAGTTTAAATTCACTGCCAAGTTTTACTATCAGATCGTAAAACACTGGGTTTACCTGAACTTTTTCAAGTATTGCCCTGGCTGCTTCTACCTGGTTGCGTAAACCTTCTGTTTCAGTTATAAAACTGTCAATAAATCCTGCTGCATCACGCTCAAATGCCAGATTCCGCTGAATGATCTCCTTCCGCAACCTGCCGTCCTCCACTGATTTCAGTTCCACAGAAAGCGGAAAGCGATCTAAAATCTGGGGACGTAATTCTCCCTCTTCCGGATTCATAGTACCTATCAATAAAAATTTCGCTGGATGCTCCACAGAAAATCCTTCCCGCTCTACCCGGTTCCAGCCCATTGCTGCCACATCCAGAATATCATCTACTATATGATCTGGCAGCAGATTCACTTCATCTATATATAATATCTGACGATGCGCCTGCACCAGAATTCCCGGGATAAAATGCTTCTCCCCCTTCTGAAGTAACCGCTCAATATCTATCGTTCCCAGCAGCCTGTCTTCCGTGACACTCAAAGGAACGGACATAGTTCTCGCCTGCTGGTTTATTACCTGTTTCTCTTTTCCAGCATATTTCACCTGACAACTTTTACACCACTCTTCCTGTTTATCGGGATTGCAGTTAAATTCGCAGTCCTTAAGTATCTCGATGTCTGGAATAACATCACTTAATCCATGAACTGCAGTACTTTTACCGGAACCTTTCACTCCTTTGATCAAGAGCCCACCTAATTCAGGATTGATCACATTCAATAAAAGCCCCAGAAATAACTCTTCCTGACCTACCAGTGCACTAAAAGGATAATTTCTTCGCATGTTCTTCTCCAGTAAAATATTTTCTTCTTATCAATTATTTTCAAAAAAGTAAAAATTCTCCTAAATTGTCAATTGTTAAATTATTACAAATATCTTTTCCTTTCAAACAACACTAATTTTTATCATTATTATCGGAAAAAAGTGAACGTGACAAACTATAATTCATCGTCTTTGGAAAAATCTTACGCAATTTTTCTGCAGTCAAATCAAGATTGGCTGCCTTATTCTTCAGTTTCAACCGCACGATACTGTCGTTGTGCAGATGACTTATCTTTTCTTTCAGTAGCTCTTCCCAGTTACTTCGTTCAATAATATCATCAAGATAGATGTCCACCATCGGGCGTGCTGGCAGTTCCCTGAGCGCTATTTTATCAGCTCGCCATCCCCTTGAGCTCTTTGCCATCTCCACTTCATAATAACCCTTTGGCTCGCTCATCTCTTGAAAGGATGTCCGCTCCACAGAACCGCTATAAATGATGGGTTGACGTCCATTGGTGAGTATCTGTCTCCGGTGAATGTGACCACTCAGCACAAGATCAAAATCTCGGCTTATATCTTTGATATTCACTACATCAGCATTATCCCGAAAGATGTATCCAACGATCTGGGAACCATCAATTGCCTGATGCATCACAAGTATACTAAGGCTTTCCTGCTCTCGCTTCAGCTTTTCCTGAACTTCACCAAACCTGCTTCTCACATCTTTTCGGATATTAGGAAAACCGGAAACTATTACTTTCTCTCCCCTGATCAAGAATTCAAAACTCTCTGCCTGCTGGAAAATATAAAGATTGGGGTGATTAAGCAGAATAGATTGCGGTAACACTGAGCGTTCATGATTTCCAGGCACGATAATGATAGGAATTCCCTTTTCGGCATATTCAAATAACAGCGCATATACCTTATCGATAATCGGTGCAGGAACCTTACTGCGAAAGAAAAGGTCTCCTCCATGAATGATCAGATCAGATTTTTCTGCAATTGCCATATCCAGCACCTGGCGGGTATTGGCAAAAAAGTCCTCTCCCCGTCGTCTTATATTCAAACGCGGACGCAAGGGCAGATCAAACCCCAGATGTGTATCCGAAAGAAAAGTTATCTTAACCATAATAATAAAAAAGGGCAGACCAAAGTCTGCCCATATTTCATCTCACGTTTCACGACTCACGATTCACGTAATTATTTCATCAAGATCATCTTTTTAGTAGATGTATATTTACCATCTTTTAATTTATAGAAATATATACCGCTGGAAACTGGTTTTCCACTATCATCAACACCATTCCAGTGCATGATATGTTCACCTTCTTCCAGTATTCCATTTACCAGGGTCCTAACTTTCTGACCTTTTACATTATAGATTTCCAGACTTGTCTGACTTGTTTCTGCCAGACTGAAAGCTATATTCGTTTCAGGATTAAATGGGTTAGGATAATTTTGTCCAAGCTGAGTTGTTACAGGATTGATATCCATCTCTTCACCATCTGCTATCATAGAAATAACTTTGGCAGTGATCATGAAGTTATGATCATAACTGCTATTAACTTCTGTCCAGCTATTGATCCTGAACCAGGCACCCTTACCAGGAACGCGAGGTGAAGTATCAAACCAGGCAAGATCGGCGGTAGTGCTTTGCACTTTGAAACCGATATAATAATCCATGTCCGGCTCAATAGGTACCATGTTATCAAAGGTAACTTCCACTAATTCACCATAATTAAAACTATCAACAGCCTTCTCAGAAACAAGCGTGCCTCCAGCCCAAATCTGTCCCCAGAGTTGACCGTCTGCCATGCTTATTGGTGAGATAAAGCGAACTTTATTGAAGATAGTATCCAGATAATCTGTCAGGTCTTCTGGAGTAAGTTTGAAAGCACAACTCATTGTAGTAGGGATCAAATGGAATATTTCTCCTGTGTCTCCACAATAGCTAAGTGTTCCTGACTCAGGATAATTTTCCAGAGTAAAATCAAAGTTCTGCTGAGTAGCCGTGATCTCCACTTCCTGTTCAGCAAAATAAGTTCCACCCCAGGATGCTGTTGCCAGGTATGTACCAGGCATGATCCCTGCTATGGAATAATTTCCGCTGGCATCAGTAACGCCACTGCTCATTATTTCACCTTCTTCATTATAATAAGTGATCTCAGTTCCAGCTGGACTTGCCACACCACTAACATTACCAGTTAAGGTAGTGTAATCATCCAAAGTCATCATCAGGAAATCATTACTGTCATCCAGATCAAAGGTTTGTGATTTATAAAAATATCCACCACCTGGATTCTCATAATTAACTGTAACATTATAGGTGCCTTCATGCATGAAATCAAAGGCAAATGATCCACCACCATCAAGATTACCATCATATAATCTGCTGCCTCTGAACTCGATATCTGCATTGGCAGGAATTGTTCCATCACTATTGGAAATCAGCGCAAAAAGATCAAATAAAGTGCCGCCACCTTCGATATTAATAATTGCATTATCAATGACATTATAACCAGCAGGCATACCATAAGGAAGTGAATACCAGCCATTATCATATCCACCCCAGCCCATATTAAGGTGATAGGTGCCATCTCCTGTATTATAGCCGTCACCGATAATTGCATGACCATCAGTTCCACCTAAAATCCCAAACATTGCCGGGCGACCATTCATCATATCATCCTGAAGCTCACTATAGAACTGTGGACTGCTGCCGGACATTCCTACAGCAGTATCATAACCAAATTTATTTAAAAAGGCTTCTCTGGAATCATTGTGTCCTGACCAGTATACATAAGAACCTGAAGCAACATTGGAATATTTCATCCGCACAGCTACACCTGCTGCAAAATTTAAAGTAGCCAGGACATGATTGTTCATGGGATCCACACCAGCAAAATATTCCTGAACATCTACCAGATAAGTATTCAAGGTTGGAAAATCAGGAAAATCATTTTCTTCAAAATCATTATCTATCAGACAGTAAAAACCCTCATAATTGCTGGCATAATCATCATTATTACTATAACTGGCATCACCGATATATTCATGATAAGCCAGGATCATAGATAAAGCAGTTGCCACACATCCTGATACCGCTCTGCCACCATTTACATCATCCATGGGACAATATGCATTCCAGGGATAACCCTGATCCCATTGCAGATCTACCCAGCCACCCGTGGAAGAATAGCCTTCGGGTGGGTATACTGCACGATCTCGGCTCATGAAAGCTGAGTCATCTTCATTCAAATAAGCATTCCACTTTGTCCGGTTTTCAGTTAATATTTCTACTGGAGTGATCTCACGAGCTGCTAGACGATTATTCATATCTGTCTGAATATAAAGATAACCCTCGCTGTGAGTGTCTTCAAAAGAAAAGTCATTGGTGAAAGAATAACCCACTACAGGTGGAAGATCAGTATCCACACTCACGATGACAAATCCCTGCGGTGATAACTGATATACATAAGCCACTGCCTCGCCTGATGCTCCGGGGATTATCTCCTCGCCTGTGATACTAAAATCTGTCTTGCCTTTAAGCTCTAACTGATATTCAGCTATGCCTAAAGCAGTTATATCATCTACTGCAACTGCCAGCAGGATTGAAAATGTGACCATCATCGCCACTAATACTAATAATCTTCTCATAACATTCTCCTATATTTTTTATTATATTCCATTCCAACTTAAAAAACCTTTCACTACTATAATATAGTCAAGAAAAATAACTTCCCTAATTATATTTTTACCCTACTATATTAATTATATGCACACTCTCATAACTTATCCCATATCAAGCCACTCAGGGTGTAATTCATTCAAGACTTCAGTATTAAAATACATATCTCGCTTTATGACTTATACTTAAGTTCCTGGTTTACGCCTGTTTTCAAACACAAATACTTAAAATCATAACTCGTTTATCTTTATATAATATGCTCAGGGAAATCACGATATTTTTTTTCTGTAACCCCCTTTTTGTTGTAATCAGGTAAGTTTTATTTCTGAAACAGCTTAGCACGTACTCACATTTTAATATCACTACGTGCTAAGTTGTTCCGGGTTAAGGGCACATATTGGGCTAAGCTATTATAGGATATAGGTCTTAAAGGACTTATAGTACCTATATGGCTTGTAGGGCTTAGGGCTGCTGCTGTATCTTTTAGCGAAGGAGCAGCAGCTTGCGGGAAATTGTGGTGTGGGCAGTATTCAGTTTATAGAAATAGATGCCTGATGCTGCAGGATTACCATTTTCTGTGGTGCCGTCCCAGAGAATTTCGTGATTTCCTGCTGATAAGTTTTCATTAACCAGATCTTTGATCTTTCTGCCGCGGCAGCTATAGATGGCAAGTGAAGTTGGGGAATCTTCTGCCAGATTGAATGCTATGCGGGTAACTGCTGAGCGGGAGTTATCAGGGGAGAAGGGATTAGGGGTGTTTTGACTAAGCTGGGTAATATTCAAGGGAACCTGGTCATTATCATCGCCAGTGGGCACAATCCAGGTGATAGTATTTGAAGGCTCAGTTTCGCTGGTGCCGTCAAATCCGGTCACATAGAAATCAGTGGTTATTTCTATAGGCAACGGAACAGGAAATTGTCTTTCTGTGACAGGTATTTCAGCAATCATAACGTCATTAGCATAAATGCGGTAAGTATAGAATAGGGCATTACCATCAGGAGGGTTCCAGAGCAGAATTTCCTGATCATCTTCACCCCAGGCAAATTTCAGGTCCCAGGGATTTAATGGTTCTTCATACAAAGGGTAGTAAGCGAAATAATCCAGTGTTATTGGCAGAAAGGAAGGCTCAGTCTGGGGCAAGATTGAGTTATCCAGATCAAGTTGACTATTTAGTCCTAATAGATTATTTTCATTTAAACTAAGCCTGCATGTAATGCCTATCTGGTTGACAAAGGTTTCTAAGATCATGTCATCTTCATGAACAGCTTCAGTTGTAAAACATTCATGAGCTTCTGATATATATTCAATAGTATCCCTTGCCGTTACAGTATATTGATAGATATAAGATTCATCTTCACCATATAATCTTAATGATTCCCAGGTATCACCAACAGCAAGATTAGTGATCTTTTGATATACTGAATGTGGAGCGGTAAATTCATCTATATACCAGCCATTATCGTCGTATTGCGGTTTGCCCCAGTATTTCAGATAATCTCCATCTTGATATAACAGTGCCTGGTATTGGGGATAAAATCCTCCTTCGATAAAATGATATAGAGTGATATCTCCTGTCTGGATTACTCGCGGAACATAATTATAGCGCTGAAAATCATAGTCATTAACCTCTATTTCCAAGTCAGTGTACTGGCTTGATTCATTGATTGTGAGTACTTCCGGAAAGCGCCAGTCACCATAGGTTCCAGTAGCAATCTCACCATCAGCACTCATACCCATGAGACCAAGAAAATAGTATCCAGCGGGAATTTCGGTTAATTCAAAGCTGCCATATTCAAGGGTAAATGGTTCGATATCCAAGCTGTTATTAACACTGATCAAATACATAGTCCAATTGACCATTTCATAGCCCCCGTTATAGGTGAAAGTTCCTGAAAGTAGAGTTGAAGGTGGAGCATAAATGGGGTCAAAATCTACTATCGGTAGAGAAGGGCTGTCTTCGCCATCATGGATAGTAATGGCAATTTCATCATAATCTTCTGAATCCCAGGTATTGTTTTCTGCCAATATTGTATAAGTATTGGAGCAGTTATACACATAGACTGAGTTATTTACGCCATTCGCATCGATATTTTCCTGGAAAGTATTCATGCCCTGTTCCAGAGGATTTGCACTGGCGGCATTACCCATATAGGGATTGGCACCATTTGTGATATAAAGGGCAGTATAATTACCCGTGATAGTATTCCCCGTGATCATTGGTGTGGCAAGGGAGCCATAGCACATTACGCCAGCACCACTATTCATGTCGCCTGGGATAAAATTATCAGCTATCTGGTTATCGAGCAGAGTGCCACCGCAATTATAGAAATAAACTCCGGTGAGATTGCCGATGATCTGATTATTCTGGATAAGGACATTGATCGTGCCGGCTGAGAACATATCAGTGCAGGTGATACCCTGCTTATTATTATCATGAATATAATTATCCTGGATCGTGGGTGAACAGACAGCTCCATTAGTTTGGATATTGATCTGAATAGCACCGCGGTATTGAGTGCCCATGCCGTTATTGGTAATCTCGCAGTTCTGAATGGTGGTATTGCCATTTTCATAAATATCAATACCGTTTTCATAACTGCGCTCGATGAAGCAGTCTTCTATCAATACATCAGGAGGGTCAGGGTTACCAATGGCAAAAAGATGGATGCCCGTCATATTCCCATCCAGATGAGAATTATGAATATGCAGCGGGGCATCAATAGAATTCACGCCATTATTTGCACCGCGGATATAACAGTAGGCAAGCTCATATCCGTCACCGGTTTCCTGCTCCAGACGCAGCTCATCCCAATATCCGCTGTATGTGGGATAGCGGTCAAAATATATGGAATCCGTCTCAGTACCCTGAGCATTGAGCATACCTTCTGCAGTAATACTCCATTCACCCCAAAACTGCACGGTAACGCCCGGCTCAATAGTAAGCTCTTCACCAGCGGGAATTTGCACTTCACCGATTACAACAAAGGGACTATCCTCTAGAGTCCAGGTACCTGTCTGAATACCGCTTACTTCCGTAGCGAGTAATGTGAGGACATTTATAAAGAGAAAAAAGGTTAATAAATATTTCATTTTATTCTCCTGTAGCTTTTTTCTATTGAGAAAATATAGGGGATGATTATGTCAATAAAAATCGAGTTTTTGTTGTAACCATTGCATCCTTGAGCTGGATGAGGAGAAATCAAGACCAGGATGGTCTTGATACAATGTAACCAGAGCATCTTGCTCT
>JAVCDJ010000200.1 GCA_030765845.1 Candidatus Stygibacter australis | reverse complement strand
AACTAATATATTTTCCTGCTGCTAATATTTTTCTAAAGTATAAAACCAGACACTCTATTTAAATTGAATCCCAAATAGAAAGAAATCTGCAAATATCTATTAAAGATATACAAAGTTGATTTTTATAATGATCTAAAATATGAAAATTCGATTTTGAATTTCAGATGGGTCATTAGCATGAAGTTACTTCATTTTGAATCCAACAAGTATTGAAAGATGTGAATCACTTACATCCATTGTAAAACCATCTTGTTCAATACTTCCTTTCAACATTTGGTAGGATAATTCAAGAAAAAAGTTATTTGTCATAACAATTCCACCACCAATTCCTAAAAATAAACCTCCTGAAAGATCAGCTTCAGAGAAATAATCATCATTGCCATAAAATATATCGTAGCCAGCTCTCAGTTTTCCAAAAAAAACAGTACCTTCACCAGCTGTAGATACCTGTCCCAATACGTAAAGTGGGATAAAACCAAAAGCTTGATCACCTTCATCGTCATCAGCATCCGGGTTACGAGGCAATAAATAGGCTGCCCCAATCCCACCGTCAAAATTCATCCCAGGGGATTTAGATAGAGGCTTAAGATATTCACCAAATACTTGAAATCCCATTGCTGTATCATAATCAAAGCTATAGCCAGTTCCACTTAATTCATGGGTACCAGGTAGATCCAATCCAACGCCAAAATTCATCTCTGACATTAGAAAACTAAAAGAAATTAACAATAAACAAGTAATAACAATTCTTCTTTTCATTTTTCCTCCTAAGATATTTTTTTATTCATCTACTAATGTCACAATTATTGCTTTTTATTAATTGAGTGTCAACTAATATATTTTCCTGCTGCTAATATTTTTCTAAAGTATAAAACCAGACACTCTATTTAAATTGAATCCCAAATAGAAAAGATAATAAACACCTGACCATCTCAATAGCTCCCAAAAAACTTAACTTGATCATCCCCAAATAGAAAGAAATCTGCAGATAAAATATTTGCTCCTCCGGGATACCCTGAAGGTGCAAATATCTATTAGAGATATACAAAGTTGATTTTTATAATGACCTAAAACATGAAAAATCAATTATGATTTTTCAGATAAGTCATTAGCATGAATTTACTTCATTTTTAATCCAATAAGTATCGAAAGATGTGAATCACTTACATCCTCTGTAAAACCTTCTTCATCCTCTGTAGAACCTTCTTCCATACTTCCTTTCAACATCTGGTAGGATAATTCAAGAAATAAGTTATTTGTCATGATAATTCCACCACCGATTCCTAAAAAGAAACCTCCCGAAAAGTCACGTTCAGGGAAATAATCAGCATTGCCATAAAATATATCGTAGCCGGCTCTCAGTTTTCCAAAAAAAACAGTACCTTCACCGATTGTAGATACCTGTCCTAATACGTAAAGTGGGATAAAACCGAAAGCTTGATCACCTTCATCGTTATGATCCGGGTTTCGAAGAAATAAATAGGCTACCCCAATCCCACCATCTAAATTCATCCCAGGGGATTTAGAAAGAGGCTTAAGATATTCACCAAATACTTGAAATCCTATTGCTGTATCAAAATCTGTGCTATAGTCGGTTCCACTTAATTCATGAGTACCGGGCAAATCCAATCCAACACCAAAATTCATCTCTGACATTAGAAAACTAATCGAGATCAAAAATAAACAAGTAATAACTATCCTTCTTTTCATTTTACCTCCTAAGATATTTTTAATTCATCCACTGATGTTTAATAGATGTTTTTATTAATTGAATGTCAACTTATAATTTTTTTCTGAAATCATAATTTATCATAAAGTGTAAAATCAGGCACTCTACTTGAATTAAATTCCAAATAATATCGTGAATTTTATAATGGGATATGTGTTGTACACCTATGATTATCATATTCATCATGATATTCAAAGAATATCTTCCCCGATTATGCTGATTAATTAACTCAAATGACGGCCCAGTATCTACCGTCTCCTTCTTAAACTTTTTTAATCGTTACTAACGTTTAACCGGATTGAAATTATTTAACAGCTTTTTTAGTAATTATGTCATCAACGGCAAATAAAATCTGATTAATTAGCATCCATGATTCACAATACCATCTAATTACAATCGCTTATAATTACCTCTATTTCATTATAATATATCCATTTATAAACTAATCTATTACTCTCAAATCATCCCTTCCCACTCTCTTTCCATACTTAAACTAACTATAAGGTGCCACAACTCAACCCGGCATAACATAAAAATGTCATGCCGGGTTGAGTTGTGGCACCTGTAATCTACCTTATGATGGATTAGAACAGATATACTATATTCATTTATGTGATTTATGTGATTTAATTGATTTAATTAATTTGGATGGGAATTGAATAAATTATTTGACACTATAATGAAATAAATTGTATCTTGTATTCAGAAATATTTAGTATATTGAACAAAATTACAGGAAGGTGGCAGAATATTATTTATTGAAGTTTTTATCTTTAAACAAAATTAGTTTTATATTGGAGGAAGCATGAAGAAAGTAATCATTCTTTTAGCACTGATGATACTTCTTGGCAGTTGCACTGTGGCATCTACTGAAGTAGAAGATGACTGGCAGGCAAGCAGGGCAGATGAAATTGTGACTGCTAATAGTCACTTCGCTTATAATATACTTCAGGAACTTGTAACAGAAGAAGATACCGATAATATTTTCTTTTCACCCCTGTCACTTTCACTGGCATTATCAATGACAATGAACGGAGCATCTGGAACGACACTTGAGCAAATGAAACAGACTTTGCATTATGGTGATCTGGCACTTGAGGAAATAAATGAACAGAATTTAAGTTTGATCAGCAATCTTCTAGATATAGATCCAAGTGTGATTCTGGGACTGGCAAATTCTATCTGGATTCGTAATGGTTATCCAGTAAAAGAGGATTTTACCAGGCTAAATGCGGAATATTATCTATCCGAGACCTTTCCTGATAAACCTTTTAATCAGGAAACAATAGACGAAGCAAACTTTTGGGTAAGTGATAATACGGGTGGTAGAATAACTAATATATTGAAAAACTTTTCCGCCGATGATGTAGTATTTTTGATCAATGCTATTTACCTGGCAGCGGACTGGAAATATCAGTTTGACCCGGAAATAACAACTCAAGATCGTTTCTATACAAATAGTGATGAATATGTATATGTTCCTTTTATGAATTGCGACGGTATAGATTTCACCTATATGAATGGTGGAAATTTTCAGGCAGCACGACTACCTTATGGAAATAGTGATCTGGCGATGTATGTAATTCTTCCGGAGCATGGATTAGAGCTGAATGATTTGATAGCTGAGCAGAATTGTACTACTTTTGAAACCTGGTTTTCTGGATATGAAGTTCTTACGCTAGAAATGCAGGATAACAGCAGTTTCTCGCTTCCGTCCTTTGAAGTTTCGTTTGAGAAAAGATATAATAATATTTTAGAAAATCTGGGTATGCCGCTTGCTTTTGCTCGTGCAGCAGATTTTTCAAATATGGCGTATGCCCCTGCTCATCCCTCCATCAGCTATGTACAGCAAAATGCCTGGATAAAAACAGATGAACAGGGCAGTGAAGCTACAGCAGCTACCTTAGTCATGATGGAAGATGGTATTATGCCTCAGGAATGTAATATATTTAATGCCAACCGACCATTTTTATATATCATCAGAGATGATCGTAATGGCTCTGTGCTATTTATCGGGATCATGAATGATCCAACTGTAGAGGAGTAACATACAGAGATAAAATATAGCAATATACCTCGTGTAACTCCTTGCAGAAATTGGAATGCGTTGAGTTTGCGTTAGGAATTTTATAATGTCATAGCACGTCTGGAAAGAAAAGACGTTACAGATATTCGCAGTTAACTTTATGTACCATAATATAGTTTATAAGAACTAAAAAGAGGTGCATATGATAGAATCTTTAGTCGGGACATTGAATAAAGAAAGAGTTCTGGTCTTTTTACTGTGCAGAGAAGAGGGTTATGCTCGAGAAATAGCAGAATTTTATAAAGTCCCACTTACTCCAGTGATTAATCAGTTAAAGATACTCGAAAATGGAAGTATTATCTATGCCCAATTACGGGGTAGGACTAAAATATACGAGTTCAATCCAAGATACCCCTTTCTGGAAGAACTAAAAAATTTGATTGAGAAAGTTGTCAGTTTCTATCCTGAAGAAATAATTAAAGAATTGCAATATAACAGGAGAAGACCTCGCAGGACAAATAAAATATTATGAAAAATATTGGAGAAATGAGTAGATTAGAATTATCTGCATTTATCTGTACACATTTGCGAAAGCAGGGCATTGAAGTAACTCTCACTGGCGGAAGCTGCGTAAGTATTTTCTCTGAAGACGAGTATATATCTATGGATTTAGATTTTATCGAAAAATATACAACAAAACATAAAATCCTGGCAAATTGTCTTACGAAATAGGATTTTATGAGAAAAACAGATATTTTAAGCATCCGGAGACGGAAATTTTTATTGAATTTCCATCTGGTCCTTTAGCTATTGGCAATGAGCTAGTCACAGATATCATTAAAATTGAGACTGATACTGGTATTTTAAATATACTATCACCAACGGAATGCTTCAAAGATCGGTTGGCTGCCTATTATTTCTGGAATGATCGCCAGTCTCTGGATCAGGCTATTCTGGTATCAACTAAAAATGACGTCGATATGAACGAAATCAGAAGATGGTCAATAAAAGAAGATGAAGTTATTAAATTTAATATCTTCCGAAAGAGATTGAAATTAATTATTAACGCTGTTTAAATACTTACAATTATTTCTTATTATCTCAAACTATAGTAACCTTCTCTCAATTTCTCTTAGTTTATCCAAATTATGCTTCAAATCCACTTGATGATTTTTATTGTAAAAAAAATACTTTACGTATTCAGAGCAACAGTGTAATTAAGAATCAAAATATTGGAGGCTATAATATGCGGAAAATTATAATAATATTATTGAATTTATGTTTGGTCGCTGGACTGTCAGCCAATCGATTTAAAGGTGACATCAAGAGCTGGACAGCAGAAGATTTTATTGGATTTGACCAGGTTAGTGACTGCAAGGGTTTTACCGGGGATATTACTTCAGCTTATCTGCATCAGGATAATGAGAATTTATATCTCAGAGTAAGTTTTGCAGATATGGTGAGCAGGAATGATAATCAGGTGGTCAGTGATAATTTTGCTGATAGCAATCTGATGCTGACAGTATTGATCACCAGCAAAGAACAGATATTGATCAGGGAGACCATCAGTTTAAATGAAGTATCAGGAACTATCAATGATCTAAGCTGGCTGCAGACCAGGAACAATAATCTGCTGGAATTAAAAATGCCCTCATCAGGAATATCAAGAGACGATCTGATCATCAGTTTTGGTGTACATAATCAGGGTAGTTTAATTGATGAATGGTCAGGAAGCGGTCGTGAGGATCGTGATACTGGCAATTGTGCTTTTGTCCATCATGGTAATCAGGGACTCACTTATACAGAAGTGTTTTATGGCAGTCCATCTCATCCTCAGGGGCTGGATGGTAGTGGATTTGATGAGGTGATGCAGGCACATGAGGCAACTGATGTACCTGGTAACTTTCATATGAGTGGAACTTTGATGCCGGCAGCAGAATGGCATAATCCTGAATTTAATGACTGGCTGAGTACTATGGTTACTGATGGCACCGCAGCAATGATGACTTCTGCTCTGGGACAGCATATTATGCCCTTTGTGCAGAATAATATGAATGACTGGTCAGTAGCTGTTGAAAGCGATATGGTGGATTACCGTTATAACTATGAACCTCATGTTGCGTGGGTGCCGGAACGTGTGTGGCTGTCATTAGGACAATATCCGGATGCCGGAGTAGTTGACAACTGGCTGGGTAATAACTGGGCGCAGCATGGCGTGTGGGGGGTTGTACTTGATGATGGTCCGCATCTGAATGGTTATGATAATCATAAAATCCACTGGATGAACAATGGAGTGGGCATTGACTTGCGCGTGATCCCGATAGATAATACTTTTGTGGGCAATATGCACTATAATGCCGGAGCAGCAATGAATCAGATTGCTTCCATGGGTGAATATAATATCTGCGTTTATGGAACGGACTGGGAAGTTGCAGCAGAAATGAATGAACATGCCTGGAACGGTACAGATGAGACCTTTTTCCTGGATAACTACCAGGATGTATTGTGGTATTGCCATGACAACTATCCGGGCGTGAACGTGTGGAAACTTGACGATGCGATCCAGAATGCCAGTTTTAATGGAGTATCGGCAAATATCACACCGGGGACTTACGGGCTTCTGGGTGGTGAAGGTGGATATGGTGGCAGTAATAACAGCTGGTACACTGACTGGGCAGCAGCAGCTTCGCATTCAGATTTTCATAGTCCAGCCTGGACTTATGGATTTATCTGGAATAATACTTATGAAAACCTGATGAACTGTCCTGATAACAGCCTTTCTCAATTGGGTTGGTACACTCTGATGATCAATCTTCATGAAACAGGCTGGCATGATAGCGGTGATATTTCCGGCTGGGAACACAGGTATTCCAGTCATATCAAAAATGCAAATGTATATGCAGAAGCATCCCGCTGGGCAGCTGGACAATATCTTGATACCACAAATGCTTTTATGAGTGATATCGATCGTGATGGTGTGGATGAATTGATAATGCATAACGATAAGAACTTCTTTGTGTTCGAGAGCATTGGCGGGAGAGCAGCGTGGGTATTT
>JAVCDJ010000199.1 GCA_030765845.1 Candidatus Stygibacter australis | reverse complement strand
TTGAATTTAATCCCTGGGGCAGCGGAACAGATGAGGATGTTATTTGCCCAGACCAACAGCTATATGTATATCCCAACCCGGCAGTATCTGGCAGTTTAAGAAAGGGGACAGTAACCTTAAGCTGGAGAGGTGTTAGAGAAGGAGATATCCAGTTTGATATCTATAATGCCAAAGGGCAAAAGGTGAGGAGTGTTTATAATATTTACTGCCAGCAGGCAGGCGTATATCAGGCAGACTGGGATCTGCAGAATGAGAGAGGGAATAAAGTAAGCAGCGGAATCTATTACGTGAGAATTAAACTCGCAGGGAATTATCAAGAGCAGCAGAAGGTGGCTGTGATAAATTAATAAATTTTAATTATCTAATTTTGACTAATACTGTAATCGGTGATAGTGATCGTCATCAGTGCCCCACTTGCAGAGTACCGCCAGCGGTGCATATGCACTTAGCCGCAGAAAATGTTTTTATTTTGGGGAGGGGTATGCGTGCATGAGGTATTTAAATCTGGCATCCCCCTGTAATTTGGAAATGATAACTGCCTAACAATATGATATTATATGAGTTATATACCATCCCAGTTGCTAATTTTCTCAATCTCATTAACCCCCGATTTTAATCGGGGGCTGAAAAAACAAATACATAGAGTGGCTTCAGCCACTTTACTAATTCTATGCTTAATTTATCTGTTTTATAATTTCATAATTATTTATAAAACATGTTAAAGTCACTAAAATGACTACACATCGTTCGTATTCATTGCCCACCAACTAAAGTTGGTGGTTAATGAGAATGGCTCAATATAATAGTTCAGCACTGATACAATTGCAATTAATTTCGGGGGGATGCGTATGAATCTAAAAATAAATTGACAAGAATATCCTAATCATAGAAAATTCGTTAGTAATTGATAATATATGATATCTAATGATCAATAGGAGCT
Source organism: Candidatus Stygibacter australis (assembly GCA_030765845.1). NCBI lineage: Bacteria > Pseudomonadati > Candidatus Cloacimonadota > Cloacimonadia (SeqCode) > Cloacimonadales (SeqCode) > Candidatus Stygibacter > Candidatus Stygibacter australis. The sequence continues at coordinate 8,459 of JAVCDJ010000199.1, read as the reverse complement.
AGCAATGAAAATATTAATGATTATTCTGATGACGTTACCTGTGATTTTGATGGCAAATGTTTGGACTGTAAACTGGGATGGTGGGGCAGATTTTAGCAGTATTCAGCCAGCTATTGATGAAGCGGTGAATAATGATACAATTATAGTTTATCCGGGAGAATACTTCGAGAATCTTGTGATAAGTAATAAAAGTTTGAGTTTGCTTGGAAATCAAATTGAATCCGGAGACATTTTTCAGGCAGAGGATGTGATAATCCACGGAGACCAGTCTGCAAGTGCGGTATTTGTGGAAAATAGTGATGATTTCGTCATAAATGGATTTGTGATCATGAACAATTATCCTGATAACAGTATTATCTATAGTGAGGAGTTCAATTATGTGCGAGGAGGAGGTATAGCTTTTCGCAATAATTGTGAAGATGTGGAGATAAGAAATTGTGTGATAAAGAACTGCCTTGCCTATGTAGGAGGAGGGATTTTTGCCGAGACAGAGAATATAATATTATCAAATGTAAGTGTTTATGATAATAGGGCTATTCATTATGCTGGCGGTGTTTATCTGCAAGGAGCATGGGCATATTCGGAAATAGCGTTTGACTGTTTTAATCGATGCAGCATATATCGCAACACCTCTTCCTGGGTACAGGATTTGAGTATAAGTAATTATCCTGGTAATATAACAATACATCTGGATCGTTTCAGTGTACCGGAGATAAATGCAGATGAATATTACTGTCGAGCTTCGTCAGATGAGGGAAGCACCTTAGATCTGCGAATATCAGACTATGAATATCAGCCAGTGGAACATGATCTTTGGGTTGGTGTATATGGGAGTGACGAAAATTCTGGCAACAGTGTCAATGATGCGCTTAAGACTTTATCCTGGGCAAATCAATTAATTGCTTCTGATCCTCAGGGACGATATACTATTCATGTGACGGGTGGATTATACTCTTTTAGCGAGAACCAGCAGAAATTTCCTTTTGAAATGAAAAGCTATGTTCGTCTGGAAGGTGCCGGTATAGAACAAACTTATATCGATGGGGAAGGAATTGGCGGTTTTCTGATTGCTCGAGATAAGGATGATATCAAAATGAGTGGTTTTAATATCACCAATTGCTCGGATAACAGTGATTATGTGATTTGTCTATCTCCGATCAGGGATTTGGAAATTACCGATCTCTGGCTGCATAACAATGAGGCTCGATATAGTAATATAAGTGCTTCAGGAGATGGAGACAATTTGCTGGAAAATCTTCTTATAGAGGAATCTTCCACGAATTCTGAGTATAATTTTGCCCTTGGAATGGGACCCACAGGGCATAACACAGTATTGAATAATATAATTGTAAACGATTTTAACCTGCTTAATAATCAGGTGTACAAGACAGGAATTAACTTTTCAGGAACGGATGCTGTTATGAGGAACTCCATACTGAGCAATTGTTCAGCACGTACTGGCACATTTTTCACCTATCGTAACTGGGATCCTGCCGATAGTACGGATACTCTGGAACTTTGCAATTTTCTGATGTTTAATAATAATTGTGCTTATTCATGGGGTTATGATCAAATGTTACTGGATAATCGCTATACGCCAGTTAAGCTAAATAACTGCACAATTGCTAATAATATCAATGGATATTCCACAATTATCCGCTCTTATGGTAAAATGGAAATCAAAAATAGTATTTTTTATAATCCTGGAAACTATGCTGATATCGTTTTCACTAATGCCAATTCTGATAGTTCTCAGTATTTATCAACAATAAACAATTCTCTTTTTGCACTGGATATAATTGCCACAGATCCAGATATGATTATTATGCAGGATGTGATTACAGGTGATGATCCCTCTTTTATTGGTGATCAGGGACCTGGCTGGTACGAAACAAATCCAGGTTACTACCAGCTTAGTGAAATATCACCCTGCATTGATGCTGGCTCTCCAGACACGTTGGGGATGAATCTACCGGCTATAGATCTGGCTGGTAATCCGCGAATCTGGAATGATATAATTGATATGGGATGTTATGAATATAATGGACTCATTGTGGGAAATACTCCCGACGAACTACCTCATTCATCATCTGTCACACTTAGCAGCTATCCTAATCCTGTTCAATTGAGTAAAAGTCGTAGTTGCGTTTTTCTGGAATTCTCTCTCCCAGAAGTTCCTACCAGCGAACCTGAGATCAATATTTACAATTTGAAAGGTCAACTGGTGAAAAAATTGATCCTGAATACCAGTTTAACGGGACTTGCTCGCAAAGCTGGTTTGAGAGAAGGAAATGATAATGGCAGTCAGTATTACAGTAAGGTGTGGAACTGTCGTAATAAGCATGAAAAACAGGTGGCAGCAGGAGTTTATTTGTGGTCATTGAAGGTGGATGGTGAGTGCGTTGCAGCCAGTAAACTGATGATATTAAAATAGAAGAGACGAATAGATATATACTCGGATAGATCAATTATTCTGGCAATGATACCATAATCGTTTTTTGGGTAGCTAAAGAAAACTGAGGAAAGATACTGGAATTATCTCTTAAAAGAAGAGTTTGCTGTTTTTTCGCGCCAGGCCCCTACCGGTCTGTCTATCTTAAACAGATAAATGGCAAGATAAGTGGGACTTGCACCGCTAACGGTACTCCGGAAGTGGGGCGAGAACTACGTGCAGTTATCAGCAGCAATCCATGTTTTATATTCCAGCAATTTTATTATCAGGGATTGGTTGTTAGCGGTCGTTATTTGCGCCCCACCTGGAAATACCCGGCGGTGCACATCTAACTTATCAGCAGCAAAGGTTTTAGTTTCTGAGGAATACACAGTTTTTTTTAAATGAATTGACATTTTGAAGGGAGGGATGAAATGTTTCCGCAGGTATGAAAATGGATATATACAGGTTATTAGCTATAGATTATGGTGAAAAGCGTGTGGGAATAGCGCTAAGTGACCCAATGCGGACAATTAGTAAACCTTATCGGGTGCTTGCCAATGCCCCAGGATTATGGGATGAACTGAACTCCATTATAATAAGTGAAAAAGTGGGCAGGATCATTTTGGGTCTGCCTTTGAATTTTGAGGGAGAAGATACGCAAAAGACCAGGGAAGTAAGGGCATTTGGTGAAGAATTGACCAGACGAGTGGATATTCCCTGGGAATTTTATGATGAGAGCTTTACCTCTCAGGATGCTAACCAGTCACTGAAAACAATGGGCTATAGCGTGAAAGAGAGCCGGAAAGTGATTGATATGGTGGCAGCAGCCCTGATCTTACGTAATTATCTGGAAAATAAATAATGCGAAGATTTGGTATATTATTAATATTACTTTTGCTGATCACTATTTTGATCTTTGTGATATACTATTTTCAATCCTATGAAGTCGAAGAGACGATCATCAATATTCCAGAAGGAAACTCAGCCTTACAAATAGCCAATATACTGCATTCACAGAATATAATCCAGAGCCGTTTATTATTTAATCTTTATGTGCGGTTACACAGGATAGATAAGCACTTAAGTTATGGTAAATACCTTTTCCGGGGAAAATTGAATCTGAAAAAAGTCAGCAAGATATTAACCTCAGCAAAAATCATGCTGCGACCAGTTACGATTCCTGAAGGACTTAGTCTGCGCAAGACCTGTCAGATATTATCAAGGTCCGGATTTGGTTCATATAGTGATTTTATGAGCATTTGTGAGGATTCAGTATTTGCTGCAAAATTAGTTGGTTTTCCTGTACGCTCGCTGGAAGGTTTTTTATTTCCTGAAACTTATCTGATATCAGATGAGGCATCCGTGGAATATATCATCAAGACGCTGGTAAATGAATATTTTAAGCAGACAGAAGATATCGATTTCAGCAAGGGACCACTGGACAGGTATTCGAGCTTGATTTTGGCATCAATAGTAGAGCGTGAATCTCATTATTACAATGAGATGCCACTTGTGGCAGGAGTATATTTGAACCGTCTTGAGGATAAGCATCGGCTGCAGGCAGATCCAACTGTGGCTTATATCCTTGATGAGCAGGGTAAACGGCGCAAGAAGATATATTATAAGGATTTAAAGATAGACTCACCTTATAATACATATAAATACACAGGATTGCCACCTACTCCAATATGCAGTCCGGGCAAAGTAGCGATAAAAAGCGCTGTTATGCCACAGCAAACAGATTATTATTTCTTTTTTGCCTCATCAGGAGGGCGTCATGAATTTTCCAGAACCTACCGTGAGCATTTGCGAAAGCAGAATGAGTTAAAAAAGAATGCAAGTTGAAAATAATTTATTATCATTAGCCCTGATACTATTAATAGCGGCATTGATCCGGGCAATTTCTTCCAAATACCATACACCTCCTGTAATCGGATTATTGCTTCTGGGAGTTGTGCTGGGACCAACCATTCTTAATTTATTGAGATATAGTGAGCTTATCCACTGGATGGGTGAAATTGGAGTACTATTTTTATTATTTCAGGCAGGTCTGGAAACAGACACTAAGAGGATACGTCATGAATCTAAACAGGCATTTCTACCTGCAATGGGTGGAGTGATCCTTCCTCTGATAACGGGATTCTTTCTGATATATTTTATCACGGGTGATGTGGCAGAATCACTTGTAGTAGGTGTGATAATGACGGCAACCAGCGTGAGTGTGAGTGTGATGACACTTTATGATCTGGGTAAAATGAAGGGAATAGAAGGTCGCTGTATTGTAAATTCTGCGATCATAGATGATGTGATCGGGATATTGCTGCTAACAGCGGTATTTGCAATATTCAGTAAAAGTGAGACAGAATCAGCTAATCAATTTCTGCCATTTTTGAAGATCGCAATTTTCTTTGTAGTGATCATCGTTGCAGGTAAATATATGATCCCTGGATTATATAATAATCTTAAGAAGCTGCGATTGGAACAATCAGTGACAAAACTCTCAATCGCCATCATTTTTACATTTGCCTGGCTGGCGGAATATGCTGAGCTGGCAGCAATAACGGGGGCATATTTTGCGGGTTTATTTCTGGGACAGACCCAGCAACACAGGAAGATTGGAGAAAATATTGAGATAATCGGTAAAGGGATATTTGTAGATGTATTTTTTGTTGGAATAGCGCTGCAATATGATTTATTTGATCTAAAACTGCATTATATGTTCCTGATCGGTTTTATTTTTCTGGCAGTGATCAGTAAAATGCTGGGAGCAGGAATTGGAGCACGTTTAACAGGTTTGGATAATATCCGTGCTTTTCGCATTGGTTCTGGTATGATACCTCGTGGTGAAGTGGCACTGATAGTAGCACATATGGCAATGAAAAAGCATTTGATATCTTCTGATATATTATCAGCTACTATTATGATGGTGATAGTGACGGCAATATTAACACCTATATTACTAAAACATGGATTTGTGAAAATGCAGGGTAAAACGCTTAATGATTAGCTGATGGAGGCGCAAAATGTGGAAAGAAATAATCGATAAAGATCTGATAGCAATTAATCCATCGATTTCCAGTAAAGAGGAATTATTTGAAAAAATGGTGAATCATGTATATGCTGAGGATTATATAATTAACCGGAAGAAATTTTTACAGGCCCTGATTGCGCGGGAAGAATTATCTAATACAGAGCTATATAAAGGAGTGGCATTTCCACATGCTCGAACTAATGCTGCCAGCAAGGTTTTCGTATCAATAATTGTCCTGAAAGAGGGTATTGACTACGGAAATTCAGAGATGGGTAAAGTGAAGCTGGTATTCTTTTTTGGCTGTCCAGAGGGAAGTAATCAATTATATCTGCGCTTACTTGCTCAAACTACCAGGCTGGTTAGGAATCAGAAGTTCCGCAATCAATTGCAAAATGCCAAAACTCCTGAACAGGTAGTTGATATACTACTTGAATATGATACGGAAACTGAAGAGCTGGACGAGGATAATTATCTGATGATATTTGTATTGAATAAACCTGATCTGACATCAGATGTTTTATCAGCAATGGTGGAGCTGGGAATTAATAATGCCTCAATTGTGGATTCTATTTCCATGGCAAGGAAACTGGCTTATGAGATACCAGTATTTGCTGGTCTTAGCTATATCGGGCAAGGTAATTCAAAAAGCTCAACTATGATATTCTGCCACATCAAGAGCCGGCAGACTCCGCAAAAACTGGCAGAGATTTTGAAATCTAATGGGATAAATATTAACAAGAAAGGTGTAGGGTATATTCAAACTATTAAGTTGGATAGCCTGTTGGGAGTGACTGAAGAAGATATTGAGGTTTAAAACCAATATAGGAGAATAAATGCTATTAAAAGAGCAATTTGAGAAATCAGGGAAATGGCTGTTTAGATGGAGAAGTTATCTCCCGATATTTATTATCGTTTTAATACTCGTAGCAATGCGGCATTATGAATATCTGGGTAACAGCAAACTTTTAGAGACGATCTGGGTAGTATTTTGCTTTCTGGTAAGTTTTATAGGTTTAGGGATCAGAATAATTACGATAGGTCATGTGCCTAGGGGTACATCGGGAAGAAACCGGCGAAAGCAGGTTGCTGATAGTCTTAATACAACAGGAATATATTCTATAGTAAGAAATCCGCTTTATCTGGGCAATTTCTTTATGGGATTGGGAATATCTTTATTTGCTCATATCTGGTGGGTAGTTTTGATCTATATCCTGGTTTTCTGGTTATATTATGAACGGATTATTTGTGCAGAAGAGGAATTTCTGATAAAGAAATTTGGTGATGAATATTTAAACTGGGCAGATAGTACTCCTGCATTTTTCCCCAATTTTAAGGGATATATAAAATCTGACTTATCCTTTAGCATTCGAAATGTATTAAAGAGAGAATATCATGGTTTTTTTGCTTTGATAGTGGTAATGTTCTGTCTGAAAATAGCCAGTGACTTATATGTTAAAGGAAAACCGGAATTTGATCTTGGATGGATAATATTAATGTCAATTAGTTTTATGATCTGGATCGTATTGAGAATATTGAACAAACACACAAGAATTCTCGATGTTCGAGGAAGATAGTAATTAAGGGGAAGAAGTTGCAGATTATTTTGTTGCTTGACAATTAATTGAGCATAAGAATAAAATCATCTGGAAAGATATTTAAGGAAATTAATATGAAAAATCTGATTTTAATTGTGTTTGTATTTCTTTTTATGCAAGTTAGTGGAGATGTTTACAAGATAGAATTGACCTGGGATCAATTTGCAGCGGAGTGCAATGGGATATTGTCAGGTTCGATAGATAATCAGATTGGTATGGTTCAGGGAGTTACTGCTGAGAAGGCATTGTCTGGTATGATAAGATCATTGGGAGAGAATGAAGTGAATTTCGATGCAGGTCAAACTTTTGAGATTGAGTCTGAGAGCGGATATTTTTCATTCTGGATCAGGGATAAATTTTCGGATGATGATCTCAATCCTGATATGAAGCGACTCGCTGAAGCAAAACCTGTAGTAAAGATCTGGAGGGGGAGTAACCTTATTGATCAGATAGCAGTACCAGAAGGAGAGGGTCTGGTTTGCAAGGTATTTAATCTTGATCTGGAATCAGGTGAAATAGACCAGGAATTGCGCTATTATCCTAAATCACGTATGATCATAGGGATGATAGTGGATTGTGTGAATGGAGAAGGGCTATCAGATGTGAATGTGAGTATTACAGACGATATGGGGAAAAGCGTAATGATCAAAGCTGGAATTGGCGGTGTGTTCACGTATCCCTGTGAGATAGGTAAATATAAACTTTCCTTTTCCCTGCCAGGCTATATTGGACTGGAAGTACCCGTGGAAATGGGTATAGATGAAGCACCGCGAGAAGTGGTGATAGCAATGAGTGAAGAAATAAAAAATTATCGAATAGTATTGACCTGGGGAAGTCGTCCTCGCGATCTTGATGCCCATTTGAGTGGTCCTAATCCAGATGGTGGAAATTTCCATATCTGGTGGCAGGATCATTATCTTATGGGTGGTAAGGATTTTCTGGATCGTGATGATCGCTCTTCTTATGGTCCTGAAACCATAACTATCTATAAACCCGCAAAAGGCACATATCAGTATTCCGTTTTTGATTATTCACATCGTGGTGGTAAAAGATCGAAAGGTCTGGAACGCAGTGGTGCCCGAGTGGAAGTATATGGAGAAAAGCGGTTAATTAAAAGCTTTAATGTACCTGCCGGAAAGGGGGATTGCTGGCATGTATTTAAAATTGATGAGAGTCATAATATCATTCCGATCAATACAATTGATTATGTTCGGGATGACAAGCTGATCCACACGAATTAAAATATCTGGAGGAAAAAATGAAGAAAATTCAAATCCTGTTGCTTGCCATATTGGTAGCAATGCTTTTCACTGCCTGCGGTGGTGCCAAAGAGAAACTTAATAACAAGGTTAATTACCCACCCTGGTATGATATCCAGGATGATCCAAACTACGTTACA
>JAVCDJ010000198.1 GCA_030765845.1 Candidatus Stygibacter australis | reverse complement strand
CTGTAACCTTGATACCGAAAAGGTATTTGCCGTATTCAGCGAAAACATGGGACCAGCACAATATAAGAAGCTGGCAGTAACAATCGGAGAGGAGATAGAAAAAGGTATTCAGGGCATAATTATCGGTCACGGTACAGATACCTTGCACCATACAGCAGCAGCGCTAACCTTTATGTGCCAGGATCTGCCAATTCCAGTAGTTCTTGTGGGTTCACAGCGATCATCTGATCGTCCTTCCTCAGATGCAGCACTTAATCTGATGCATGCTGCTACTGCTGCCGGTCATGGTGATATAGCAGAAGTGATGGTTTGCATGTTTGGTCCTACCTCAGATGAATATGGTCTGCTGCATCGGGGGACAAGAGTTCGCAAGATGCACTCCTCCTATCGCTCAACTTTCAGAACAATTGGAGATATTCCTCTAGGAACAGTTACCAGAGCAGGGGTAAAACCAATCCACAGTGATTACAATCTCCGTAGAAATGATAATAAAGTAAAAATATTTCCTTATTTTGAAGAGAAAGTAACTATCGTGTATTATTATCCAAATATGCAGCCGGACATCATTGATTCGCTGGTTGAGAATGGATATAAGGGTATAGTTATCGCAGGAACTGGTCTGGGACATGTAAATAAGTTGATCTATCCGGCAATTAAAAGAGCAGCTGCTGCAGGAGTAGCAATCTATATGACGGTTCAGACTTTGTGGGGCTATGTGCACATGTTTGTGTATGACACAGGCAGAGATCTGATGGCGATGGGCATAGTGCCAGCAGAAAATATGCTTCCTGAAGTAGCATATATCAAGCTTGGGTGGGTACTTGGTCAAACCAGTGATCTGGAAGAAGTGAAAAGAATGATGCTCACACCTGTCAATGGAGAGATCACGAAAGGCGAGCCTTATAACGGCTATTTGATCTATCAGGGTGGAATACCTGAGGTGGAAGCCTTTATAAGGAAAGTACATAAATAGAGAGATAATGAAATTCTCTTTTAGTAAATTTGAAAAACTCGATGAATCAGGTAAAGAAGCCAATATCCTGAAGTTCATAAATAAAATAGAAAAATACTGGGAAAATGGTGATGAAAAACGGCAATTGATAGCGAACTTTGCCGTTTATCTTTCATATTTTCATTTTCCAGAATATCAAACTGTCTCCGAAAGTTTATTTCCTGAAATAGATCGACGAGAGTTCCTGAAGATAATCGTCCCAATTGAACATAAGCTCAGGCATCATCTTAAGGACAATGATCTGTATATTCACAAAGTAGATGGTTTAAGGGATCGCACAAAATTACCCTTGATCATTGTGCTGGACAATCTACGCAGTGCTTTCAACGTAGGAGCTATTATCCGCTCAGCAGAATGCTTTGGAATAGAAGAGATATATTTTTGCGGATATACTCCTGATAATGATAAGGTAGCGCAAACAGCCATGAGAACTCGTGAACTGATTAAAGCGAGTCATTTCAATGATACCAGTGATGCAATAATGCAACTGCGAGTAGGCAATTATAAAATCTACGCTCTGGAAACAGCAGAAAATGCAGATTCTATATATGATGCAGATTTAGCTTTTCCTGCTGCCTTGATCGTGGGCAATGAAGCACTGGGGATCTCCCCGGGAATATTAGTCATGGTTGACCAAATATTGGAAATACCCCTTGCTGGCTGGAAGAATTCTCTGAATGTGGGTGCTGCAACGGCAATTGCCATCTCAGAATTTAACAGACAGAAATAATCTTGCAATGAAAAAGCCCCGCCAGAAATGACGGGGCTTAAATATATTTCAATTCTTAATTCTTATTTGATCAATCCCAGAAAATCCCCTAAAAGGAACTGAACTCGTCCGATCAGCAGAGAAATACGCGCCATCACTGTATAACCAAATGATGCACCAAAACCTACCATCATAAACCAGATACCAACGTTGGTGAATTTACCGTAAAGTCCCTTATGCGGTTTAGAAAAATAGAAATACAGTAAAATGGAAACCGTACCGATAAAGATCAAGAAACTATTGATACTATCTACTGGTCTCATGGCATTTCTCATCTGCACCAGAACTGAAGAGTGCATACTCATTGGCACTCCCATACCCACAATACCCATACCAAATGCGATTGGGTAGCGTGATAACCAGCTCAAATTCTTTGTGAAACGGAAAATATAGAGAATACCAATACAGGATGGTATTATCAACCAAAAATTCCCTTCCAGAAAGATAGGACGATAAACAAACGGTATGAAGGCATTGATATAAACCAGTGGTATGGCATAACCCATGGAAACGCCCACCAGTAAATGCTCTGCAAAACGATAGAACGGATTATCCTTATAAAGGAAGGAAAAGATAAATAACGTGAGTATTGCTGCAATAAGATTACTTATAAATTCTAACATCTTTCCTCCTTATATTGTTTCATCAGTGGTTTTTCTGGTCATAAAGTAACCAATATTACCCAGAATTATAAACACAATGATCATTATATGAGCAATACTTTGGGCATTCATACCAATTCTTGCCATTTTAAATTTATAGGGTAAATCTACATTAGTATCTATATTGCCTTCACTGGAATCATAAGAAATCTTCTTGGACATAATAGGTACCCAGGTATCCTTAATAACCTCGGGACTATATTCCCTGCCATTCGGATATTCAGCATCCTCATAGGCAGCAAACACATCCACCAGTTTCTCATACTCCGCTGCACCCTTAAGACCGGAAAGCATACCCACTAACTGACCAGATTGGAGATAGGGATAATTATCAGCAGCCATCACAGCAGTTACACCGGCAGCCACATTTGCTCCAAAGCGAACACGGGCATAAGTTATCCAGCTGAACACAGCAGCACTGGCAGCAAAATCAACGATCAGATTAAGATCATCATAATTTCTGATACCATTCATGATTTCCAGATTCTTGATCTTTCTACCGTCTGCATCAGTCTGCACAGCTTCTGCCACATCATCTCCCATTCCCAGCACGATAGGCAGGAAAAGTCCATAGGGCTTATAACCAAAATTACAGTAATCCACACCAGATTGCAAGTTAGGATAATCTTCTTTAGCCACATTCAGGGCATAAGCCATCAGTGGTGCTGAGGGTGGAGAAAAACAGATAGTGAAAACTTTGATATTTCTTTCAAAGCAGTGACGCAGGATGGAAACCTCCATCGGAAAAAGCTCTGCCATAGTAGAAGCATCATGACTGAAACTAAGCAGCACGGCTTTATCTTCTTTTCCAGAAAAGCTATCGATTTTCTGATAAAGATTTGAGGAAGGATCAGTTACATAAGTTTTGGAATTAAACGGGATCAAAAGAGGAACTATGATACATAGAGCAACGACCAGGTAGATCCAGCGTCTGTCTATTGTTTGCAATTTTTGTAATAATTTCATTATTCCCCCTTAATCACTTCCCAGGTATGTGCGTTCAATACCCAGTAAGATCTTTAACGAAGTTGCGGTCATACCCAAACCCACACCAGTTGCGATACCGCGTTTGGCAGCCAGGTTTGGCACGTTCAATATCCATTGTGCCGTCTCAGGTATCCATTTGGAGATAGCTGCTCCTATAGGAACCTGACCCATCATCACGATAAATGCTGCAAGCAGCAGAACTGTAGCCTGAGGGCTTTTTGCCCGGAAAGCTTTGTATGCAGCACTGGCTATATAAAACGCCAGCAAAGAAAACATGGTAGCACTCATAGGCATTTGCACATTCTCAAACAACCAGAGGAATGGTGTTCCCTCATTAGTTCCCCAGGCAAATCCGCAAAATGCAGTAATAAAGAGAGCTCCAAGTGTTACTAAACTATATTGCCAGTTAGGTGCTTTTCGCTGAATTTTTGTGCCATGAACCATAAAAAGACTCAAGATTCCCAAAACAACTGCAAAGGGAGAAATGGCTTTACTCCAGCTTACCCACCAGTCATAAAAATCTACGGATGCCTTAGACGGTATAAAGGTGTGGGCTACGAATAAGAAGCCTAAGGTGATAACTATTATTAAAGGTATTTGCCTTTTCATCTATCCTCCTGTTATTTTTCCGGGAACGCATTGATCAGGAATGTCAGATGCAGTGAACTTAACAATGTACCAACTATTATTAAGATAGTGATAATTAGTTTCAAGTAATCCTGACCTTTCAAAGTTCCCAGCATCAGCGGTTCACGTGCCAGATAAGCAGAAGCAGCATAAAGCTCTTCTCCAATCAAAGTATAATCGCAGGTAGTGATAAAGAAAGGTATCTGGGTAACAGCATCTGTTCCTGCAATCTGGATAGCTCCAGTTCCTGAACCGGTCTCTGTCATGATCAGAGCTTCTGCCCAGAACATTCCCATATAGAAGTTTGTTGCTGTCTTTTCACGCAGCATAATACCATTCACACCTGCCACGAATGCAAACTGTGCAGTTGTAATAAAGAAGGCACTGTTTTTATCATAACTATCTGGTCTGCCAGCTTCATAATGAGCTTCTTTGATGATCTCTTGAGCTATTGGCAGCACGATATAATTTCTCACAGGACACAGTATCTTAGTATCATATTCAGCAGCTTTCTTGGCTACTCTTCCCAATATTGAAAGACCAGCCAGCGTCGCCACATCCTGAATACTGGAAAGCCCCGGAACAAAGAGAATGGGTCTTCCCATCTCAGTAGCTCTACCAATAGCATTATCTATTTCTTCAATACCTGCAATAGGTCTGATATAAAGATCAGATGTTCTGGCTTTTTTGATCATCACATACACCAGTCCACCAAAAAGCAATGTTGCTATCAGAGCCGGGAACATATTCCATTTAAACCAGTTTGAATATGGGAAGAAATGATTTAAACCAACTCCTCCGAAATAAGCGAACTTATCATTCTGATTTTCTGCTCCATCAGGATTTACATAAATATCTGAGACTGTGAAATGTCCCTTACCATCACTAAGCACAAGTTTATATTCATATGAGCGCTTGGAAATTTTGCGTTGATTTCTCAGGTAGTTCATCCTCCCTTTATCATCAGTAATTTCCGCTGCTCTTGCCAGGATCGGATCTGACTTGATACTCGTTAATTGCGATTCCAGTTGCTCCACATAATCCACTACAGCATCACGTCTATCAGCTACGATGGTGTCTGCCATCACCTTATATTTCTCAATATTTGCCTGAAGATCTTCTATCTGCTTTTCAGCTTCTGAACGCCACACATTGGTTGAGATTGTAGAACCGCGTTCAACATCAGTCTCTCCTTCCGTCTTATATATCGAAAAAGAAGGATTTACCAGATACAAATTCTTATCTGCATCATAATCAGCCACCAGCAGACTGAAATTATTAACGAGACCGATATTATCATGATATTCACGCTGGGTTGCCCCGAATTTCTTAGACAACCTGAATACTTTATCATAAAAATTACGCTTATAAATATAATAACTGTAATTACTGACATCTACTCCATTCAGGTATAATGCTTCGGCGGGTACCAATGATCTGGTGAAATCATTATATTCAAGATCCTGCCGAATAACGTAATTTCCCAGATCCTTATTACACTTCAAAGTTATCTCTATTTGCAAAGATTGCTTGG
>JAVCDJ010000197.1 GCA_030765845.1 Candidatus Stygibacter australis | reverse complement strand
AGACGACGATCATCCGAAAATCGGTAATGAAAATAAAACTTTGATCCTGAGTGCTGTGGACAGCAGGTTGGAATATGAGCTGCCCTATCTCACCAAGTTCATTGATTGGCTGCCACTTTTAGCAACAGATGAGGATTCACGAATAACCATAAGCGGAGAAGTGGCAATGAGCTTACCGAAAGTATATGGTAATCCAGATAATCCTGAAGAAGCATATATTGATGATATGGAAGCTATATTGGAGAGCTTTCCCATGGGAGTAGTTCGTTCCGGGTGGTCACTTGCATCAAAACCATATGATATAAATGTGGCAAAGGCACATTCTAATTGGTATAATCCACAAAATATATATCGTAAAGATGTTTATGACCCAGAATCATTAACCAGCAATGAAGAAGATGAAGAAATCCAGATTTTAGCATTAAAGCTTGATCCCCCCGATCTTCATAATCCCGGAGTAAATAACCGTTATTGGGGTGGAGTAATGAAATTTGTTGGTAATCAGTTGGATTTTTCTTCCAAGAAATTTCTGGAAGTACTGGTCAAGGTGGACAGTTTACACCAGAATCAGGCACCAGTTATTATGCATGTTGATCTGGGTGATATCAACGAAGATTATTATACAGATTTTGGAGGCGAAGGAGTGCTTAATACTGAGGACGGTAAAAATGGTGGAGTCTCTGATGGTCAGCTTGATGATTATGATGATGTAAATGAGGATATTGGATTGGATGGCATTCCTGATGGTGAATCTGGTGATGATCCTCAGGATAACTACGATGCAGATCAGGATGATGAAGGTGATTATCCCCTGATCAATGGTACTGAAGGTAATAAGAAACTGGATACTGAAGATCTTGATAATAACGGTGAGTTGAATGATTCAGATGTGTATTTTGAGTATTCAGTTACTCTGAGGGATACTACTTTTCTGGAAAATGTCTATAATGGCTGGTATTTATACCGAATACCGGTAGATGACAGTGAATTTTACAGAGAAGTGAGTAATAGTAACATATCTCCCGATCTGGAGAGGATCAGTTTTGCCAGGGTGTGGTTTGAAGTAGAAGAAGAAGCAAGAGTGAAGATCGTGAATGTGGATGTGATCGGAAATAAATGGGAATCAAATTATATCAGGGATGAGAATGAAAATATCCTTAGCGAATTTGATCTGGAGAATAACCGTGAAAAGATGCAGGAAGGTATTATCGATAATCAAAAAAGCCTGCACTATACACCAGCACCAGGATCAGTTGTTAAGGAAAGTGGTGAAGAAACCCTGGAGCAATCCCTGACAATTGAATACACTAATCTGCTGCCAGGACATCATGGACTGGTGCGACAAAAATTTCAGGATTCATATAATCTGCTTAACTATAACAGCATCAGATTCTGGGTGTATTCAGAGAAGCCTCAGAATGTTTCCAGTGATCTACCTCATGATCTGGTGATCAGAATTGGAGCGGATTCCCTGAATTATTATGAAATAAATTATCCCTTAAGCAGTGATGACTATCTGGGTGAGATGGACAATGATAACTGGATCAATGTTGATCTTGATTTTTCTCAGTTAACATACTTGAAATCACCTGATCTGAGCGATAGCTCTTTTGTTGAAGTAGATAATTATTATAGTTATTATTACAGTGGTGATATGAAAATAGAAAGGCATAAAGAACCAACTTTGAGCAATATCAGAGAGATGAGCCTGGGAATTGAAATTCCACCTGAGGATTCAGAACCTTATTCTGGATTGCTGTATTTTGATGATATCAGAGTAGCTGAACCTTATAATGATGTGGGATATGCTGCCAGAGGAACAGTAAATCTGCAAATGGCAGATTTTGGTACCGTGGATATTAATACCGAGTGGAAAACAGATAATTTCCAGAACAATGCAAATCGTACAAAAACAGTTGCCAATAGAGAAGAAATCCAGACATTGAATATTAATAGTACCTTGAATCTACACAAATTTTTCCCTGCTCAATGGGGTTTAAACATACCTTTGGCGCTAAGCCGTCAGCAAAGTCATAAAGTAGCCCGTTTCATGTATAATAGTGATATTTTGTGGGAATACCTGAATGATGTAGATAAGGAAAGGGAGCAGACCGACTATTTAAAATATCGGGCAGATTTGACGCTGGGACTTAATAAATCACCGAGTACCACCTCAAAATTGTGGAATGGATTTGTGGATAAAACCTTTAAAACAACCACTTTGAGCGGTTATATAGAGAAAAAATATGATGTGAAACCGACAACTACTGATACTACTTTGACCTATCAGGTGAAACATGCTTATAAACTTAGCATCCCCAAGGACAAAGTGGGAGTAACCCTATTTGGGAATTATAAGCTTTATTTGATCCCTCAATCTTATAATAATAGCTTAACATATAAAGCAGAATTACCAGATGGCAGACGGTGGCGCTGGACTACCACAGGTGACAGCGCTCGTTGGGAACCACAGTCCAATGTAATCAATACTAAAACCTTAACCACATCATCTACTGTAAAATACGATCTTCTGAGTGATTTCAGCGCAGATTACAGCCTGAAAACAACAAGGGATATGCTGCTAGAAAAATATTGGCAGGATTATAATATAGGATCCGAAAAAAACCGTGATCAGACAATAAATCTGGCGTATAATCCTAAATATCTGACTAATATTTTTTCTTATAGTTCCACTTTGAAAATAAAATATTCTGATAAAACCAGAAAGACTACCTATAATAGTGATGATGATGATTTTTACTATGAAGGTGGAGTTGATAGAGATTTTGGTACACGACTAACCCTCAAGAATCATGATCTGATGATGAATTTTGTGAATTGGGTGTGGACCGATGCTCCTGATAATAACGAAGGAAAAACTTCACCTCAGAATTCTGAAACTCAGGAGGAAGAAAAGCAAGGGGAAAAAACCAAAGAGGAAATTTTAAATGATTTCAAAGGTGATGAATTCCCTGATCTGCCTGAAAGAGAAAAAGAACTTACTTTCCCGGAAGAAGAGGATAAAACTGGACTTGAGGAGAAAGGAAAAGAAGACGTTGAGGGAGATGAAGAGGGAAAAGAAGTAGAAGATGAGGAAACTCCCAGACCAAAAATTAATATGGTAAAGGAATTTGTGAAATATATCGGTGGTCTTGAGAATCTTAGCATTGATTTTGATAACAGCTACAGTACAGATTATGATGATATGTATGAACGCCCCTCATGGGAATATCAGTTGGGATTACCTCATATTCTCACAGAAGAAGATACAGAAGACAGTACGGGTGCAATAGTTGATAAAGAAATCACCATGCGTCAGGACAGCAATTCCTTGAATATAACATCAGGATTTCCTATCTGGAAAAATCTGACCACCAGTTTAAGTTTTGACTGGCAGATCACTCAGAAATATACCAGTTCAACAACACAAACTATAACCACAAATTTCCCAAATGTGCGAGTAACCTTAAGCGATTTTCAAAATCTGCTGGGTATTGGTGATATTTTAAAGAGCAGCTCTCTTTCATCGAGCTATTCTCTTACTAATAAACAGACAGGAATTGTAAACTGGGATGAACCAACATCAGAAGAGCAGGCAATAAATTTCAGTCCTTTATTATCATGGCAGGGGAACTGGGTACAAGATATAACCTCCCGGATAAATTTGAATCATTCAGAATCAATGACCACTCAATTTCAGCAGCAGGGTGATATCATCAATACCTCTACCAATCAGTCAGCTACAGCAGATTTGAGCTGGTCATTTTCAGCTGAGAAAGGATTGAAAATACCCTTGATGAAAAAACGGTTCTATATAAAAAATGAAGCAACTTTGAGCATGAATGTATCTTACAGTAAAAGCTTTGGCACGCGAAAAGGTTATGATAATGACACCGAAAAAACTGATGATCAGATGAATATCAGCGTCAGACCTCAGATCTCTTATAATTTTTCCAAGAGCATTACGGCAGGATTAACCAGCGAATATAAAATAAATAATAATAATAAAACTAATAATAAGCTCACAACTTTCAGTCTTTCAATGTGGGTGGAAATCATTTTCTAAGGCGTAAGTTATACCAGAAAAAAATCTTTTTCTTGACAACGAGTGATTGAGGAAGGATAAAAAGAACTGATGTGAGAATAAACCGCCCTGAAATGGGAACGGGAGAAAATATGGTAGGACGCGCTCAAAAAGTACGGTTAGGCATATTTATCACCTTGCTCTCCGCTTTACTGATAGCTGCATTAATATTTATTGCCGGTGATAAACTTATGGAGAGCTGGGATTATTACTACATAACCTATTCGGATGTTTCAGTAAATGGCTTGCAGGTAGGTGGTCAGGTACGCTATCATGGAATTGAGATCGGAAAGGTGGAAGAGATCAAAATAGTTCCTGATGATGTTACAAAAGTGAGAGTAAAAATCAGCGTGACAGAAGGTACACCAGTTAAAACAGATACCGAGGCACATCTTGTGCTGGTTGGGATCACAGGCTTAAAAATTGTGGAACTGACTGGGGGTAGTAATGAAACGCTGTTACTGAAACCGGGCAGTGAGATATTGCCAGGTATATCAATACTTGATAATATCTCCGGTAAAGCTGAGGTGATGGCGGAAAAACTGGAATTGATCATGAATAACATCCTCGAGATCACAGATTCTGATAATCAGGATCGGATTTCTTCCATTCTTACCAGCGTAGATACTATACTTATTGCAAACCGGGAACCTATTAATAATATTGTTGTGAATCTGGACAGCACTACTGCTGAACTTACAGAATTACTGCACACTTCAAATGAAATTTTAGCAAGGTTCAATTCAATAATTCAATCTGGAACGATAGATACGATGTTGATCAACTTTAAAGATATTTCATCTGAACTTAATGATCTTGAGATCGCAGAATTGATCGATCAAATGAATTTGACTGTCCGTCAGATCAATTCTACTGTTTCGAAGATTGACCTTACTATTATAAGGAGTCAACAGGATCTACTTGATACGATAAGTTCTATGCGGGAAGTAGCTGATTATCTGGAAGACTTCTCCCGGAGAATATCAGAAGACCCAACCATACTGCTGAGAGGCGGTCGTAATTAAAACAGGATGGAATTATGAAAAATAGCAGGATTATTTTTTTAGTTATTATGATCACGATATTGCTGGTGGGATGTTCCGTCAGTGAAATGATTGAAAAGAGATACTATATTTTTGATTACAACGATAATAATGAAAGGACAGACCTTTTCCAGGATACACCTCTTCCCTATTCTGTGATGGTACAGGATGCCCGGATTTCGCAAACCTATACCAGAAAACAGATTGTGAAAAGACATTATGGCCCCCAGATTAGATATATGAATTATAGACTTTGGGGAATCAGGCTTCAAGACGCTATTCCTGACCTGTTCAGCACACGTCTGGAAAAATACGGTATTTTTGAAAGTGTCAATCGTGATATGTTAATAGAAAATCCAAATTATCAAGTGATTATCACCATAAATAATCTGGAGATATATGAAACCGCATTTCTTTCTGAAGCACATCTTAATATTGAATTCTCAATGATCAATATGCTGGAAGGAGCTAAAGATTGCCCCGATGTGGATCTAAATTACAGTATTGACCGCACTGCAAGAATTGAAAAGGATGATGTGGAGGCTTTTGTTCAGAAAGTAAATGATATGATCCTGGAGGAATCTAATAATTTCATTGTTAAAATCCTTAATGAATTTACTGACTTTCAGGAAGAATCTCAAATTGAAGAAAGCCTTGCTTCCAGATATGACCAGATAGATTATTCAGCCCAGGTGTTGGGTGATAGTACAGTGGTCGATGAAGGTGGTATTGGTTTAGTTTATTTCCCAAATCTTAGTGGAGAAGATAATGAACCTTATTATTATGTAAAAGATAAAATGGGTAATAACCTGAAAATGGCTCGCATGGGTGGGGAAGTACCTCTTCCAGAAGGTACATATACCGTGGAATATGGCTCTCAGCAAGGATCTCGCAGTATGTCTCAACGGATAGATGTTAAACCTCGCTGGCGTTATAACGTGGAACCTGACTGGGGTTGCCTGATCGTTGATGTGATGGATGAGCAGAGAAACTATGCCAAAGTCAGTTACACAATTTATGATAATGCAGACGGATTTGATTATGGAATCGATTATCCTGCTGACGTCAATCTTGGTGAAAAATCAACAGTATGGGTACTGAAACCTGGCACGTATAAGGTAACTCTCAACAATGAATCATTTAATACTTATCGTGATTTCACAACTATAGAGGTTTTGGAAGGATACAGTCAAAGACTTTCCCTAATCGTGGAAGAAGAGGAAAATACCGGACTTTATACTCTAATTGGCGCTGGTGTGATCAATGAGGATGATGATCAGAGGAAAGATACTAACTGGAATTTAAGTAGTGCAATCCATGTGAATATCAACCTGAATACAGATAATTCCGAAAATAAAAACGATACTCAGCTAACAATCAATATGAATGCTCAGCTCGATAATTCTGCTTATTATGAGAAAGGAAGACTTAAGTATTCCCTTAAAAACCTGATTGAAATAGGAACTAATAAAGATGAGGATTACGATCAATTCCGGGTGGATCTGGATGATTTTGATGCCAAAAATACTGTGATCTATAATGTTTTTTCCGCTTTTGGTTTATATGGCAGATTTGATTTGAATACTCACTTCTTCCCCGTACAGGTTTATGATGTTAATTATATTAAAAATAACACAGACGGCACTTTTGTCGATTCTCTTTCTAATGTAAGTTCCGTTGAGACAAGTCCTTCCTTCTTCCCTATGACACTTAAAGAGGGATTTGGTTTGAATTTCCAGTTCTTAAATACTGCCAGATCTGATATGAATCTTAGGGTCGGTCTGGGAGCCAGACAGGATCTTCGTAATGATGTTTACTCATATTCCACAGACTGGATAGATCCTGACACAGATATCACATATAAAGTATATTCTGAAGAAGAATCGAGTTATTATGAAGGAATCGAAGCCTCAATGGTTGGTGATTTGCAGATTTTAGGAAATATTAATTACTCTCTGACAGCAGATTTCCTTTTCCCATTTGCAGCAGATAAGAATTATACTATGGATATTGAGAATATCCTAAATGTGAAATTATTCAAATATATTTCCCTGGATTATCGACTGAAGTTCTATACTCGAGAATCTGATGCCCTGGAAGATTATATTTCCACCCAGCAAAGTCTATTTTTACGGTTTACCTATCTATTACGCTAAATCATGAATATTTCTGAGAAAACTGTGATCTTTGAGGAGCCTCTTAATAAAGAGACGATTCATCTTATAATGCAGCAGCTTGATAAACAGAATACCAAAGAACTGAAATCTTTTGATTTTGCCCAGGTTGAGAGAATTGACAGTTCTGGCGTGGTATTCATAGAATATCTCCATTCTCAATTTAAAAATGCTGAATTTATAAATATATCTTCTGAAATAGAATTTACTCTCCAGGCCTTTAAAAGTGATCTTGACGAAGAGATCGTTGAACCTGTTCAACCTGGTTTTTTTGAGAATACTGGAGACCTGATATTCAAAACCCTGGAGCGATCTAAAGAGGTGATGTATCTGGTTTCCGATATTTTATACTGGTCTGTAGTGGGTATTTTTAATCATAAAGGTCAAAGGAAAGATTCTGTTGCTCAGCAGATGCTTCTGATAGGAATAGATGCCATTCCGATTATTGGGCTGTTGTCATTTATTCTCGGATTGATCCTGTCCTTGCAATCTGCAGCACAACTTCATCAGTTTGGCGCTGATATATATCTGGCTGACCTGATTTCCGTTACCATGATCACTGAGATGGGACCAATGCTTACTGCGATCATGGTTTCCGGCAGAAGTGGCTCTGCAATTGCCTCAGAAATTGCCACAATGACCGTGACTGAAGAGATTGACGCGCTAAAGATGATGGCATTGAACCCTATCAGATTTATAGTGGTTCCCAAATTTCATGCCATGACCATCTGCATGCCGCTTCTGGTGACGTTATCGATGTTTGTTGGAGTGCTGGGCGGAGCGATAATCGGAACTTATTATCTTAATATTGCCCCAGGACTTTTCTGGTCAAGAGTATTTGCTATATCCTCATTAAGGGATTTCAGTATTGCCATTGGCAAGAGCATAGTATTCTCCTGGGTGATCGTGATAATAGGCGTGTATTACGGATTGAATGTGAAGGGTGGAGCAGAAGGCGTGGGAAAAGTAACCACTGCATCTGTGGTTGCCTCCATATTCTGGATAATCGTGCTGGACGCAATTAACAGCTTGATATTTTATTATTAAAATGGAAAAAAATATAATTGAAGTAAGAAACCTGGTCGCCAAATACGGTGAAAGAACCGTACTTAATGATATTAGTGTCGATATCAAAGCTGGAGAAATTACTGTAATTCTGGGCAGCAGCGGTTGCGGAAAAACTACCCTGCTTAAAAATATTCTCCGCTTATACGAACCGTATTCTGGCAGTGTGAAGATATTTGATCAGGAAATCACTACTATGGATGAACCAGAATATAATTTGATCCTCAAAAAGATTGGTGTTCTTTTTCAGGGAGGAGCTCTGCTGAATTCTATCTCGGTTGCTGAGAATCTGGCTATCCCCCTTGAGCAGCATACTAAATTGCCTGACGTTATCAAAGACAGGATAATTAATCTTAAATTGGAACTGGTTAATCTGGCTTATGCAAAATACCTGAAACCTTCTGAACTTTCTGGCGGTATGAAAAAGCGGGTTGCCCTGGCAAGAGCTATTGCACTTGATCCTGATCTGCTCTTTTGCGATGAACCTTCTGCCGGGCTGGATCCTATCACCAGTGCTGATCTGGATAGATTAATACTTAATCTTAAAGAAAAACTCAATATGGCAATTGTGATAGTAACTCATGAGCTTGCCAGTATCCATAGAATTGCTGATTCCATTATTTTCTTACATAAAGGAAAGATGCTTTATCATGGCAGCCTTGAAGCTGTAGAAGATGCCAATATTCCCGAAATAACAGAATTCTTTGAAACTGGAAAATTTCACTGATCACATGCCGGTAAAAATTCTGGGAGGACTGGTGCCCACCGCTAATCTTGGTTCAACTATAGCTCTCGCCCAGTTCCTGCGTCTGGTGATCTTAAGAGGTTCACGAGATTGACAAAGGAAACCAAACTCCCACGCTTTCTGCTTAGAGAAAATCTTTCTAAACTTGCTCGCGATCTTCGCTTACTTGGTTATGACGCTGCTATTTATAATCAGATCAGCTTTCACAATTTGTGCCGGATAGCTGCCCGTGAGAACAGGATCATACTCACCAGATCCATTGGTGAATCAAAGCAGAAAACAGATAATCATATCATCCGGATAAGAGCAGTCCATGTAGATCAACAATTACTTGAAATCAGATCAATTTTAAAATTTGATCCTTCGATAATTTTCTCCAGATGCTCATTATGTAATAAAATACTTTACGAGATTGATAAAAAAAAAATAATCAACTTTGTACCTGAGTATGTGTTGACACATAACTCCCGTTTCATGATCTGCAGGTTTTGCGGACATATTTACTGGGAGGGTGATCATCATCAGGCAATTATAAAACGCCTGAAATATCTGTTTGAGGAAGGAAAGTTATGAAAAAGTATTTGGTCTTTATTATAGTTTTTATGTTGATATCATCACTTTCTGCTGCTACGCGCTATCAGATGAAAAAATATCCTTATTATACCAGTATAAATATCAATCTTTTCCGCCTGGCAGGAAATGATGCCCCAGGTTCTATTGCAAAATTTAATTTTGGCGGGAGAATAGGATATAATTATACTCCTAATTTTGCCCTGGAACTTTCTGGTAATTATGGAAAAACTTCTCCCAGCGATTCTGAAACCTCAGGATTTACTGCCTGGACTTCGGCCAGCATCCTTAATGCTGATACAGAGATAATTAACTTTGATTTTGCTTTCCGCTACAATCTGCTGCCAAATTTAGGATCGAACCCATTTCTAAAAGTTGGACTCGGCAATATGCAGTGGCAGGTTACAAATGAAGATGCTTCGGAAGCGGATGATTTTAATTATGATAAAAAGTATAATAATCTCTATGCTTTTGCTGGCATTGGACTGGAAAATAGACTAAGCGAACATGTCTCAATAAATCTCAATTATAAAAGAGCATTAATATTCGGTGATACAGATAATCTGCTGGGAGATGGTGAATCTCCTGATAATATTACTGAACTGGGGCTGGAACTGGTAATTAAATTTGGCCGTGGTGTTATCGAGCATGTGGATCTGGTTAATATTGATGCGGTAACTTTTCAATTTAATAGTATCAAACCGACAAGTTCTTCCAAAGATGTCATTAAATACGTTGCGGAAGCAATGAAAAAGAATCCTGATCTGGTTTTAGAGATCAGAGGTTTTACTGATAATACCGGATCTGATTCAGTCAATCTGAGAATGTCCAAAAAACGTTCTATGGCTGTTAAACAAATGCTGGTGGATAGAGGGATTGCACCCACCAGACTGGTGACTTCTGCTATGGGACATCAGAATCCTGTTGCCACGAATTCCACCCCCGCAGGTAGAGCACTAAATCGCCGCGTGGAATTTTACGAACTGCAAAAATAAACAGCTCTTCACTTTATATCTATCGTATATATCAGTTGCAGACATTTTACTGCTTGTAACTTAACTTTTCTTTAATTTTGCTCAATTTCAGCTAATTCTCTTGATAAAATATCTCTCCCTACTAAAAATTACTTGCCAAAATTTCACTAAACCACCTCATAATCGCATTTCCAGAAACATCACTCATCCATAATCCCCTCAAACCACCTTAGAAGTGGAACAACAAAGCAGTACTGACATTTTTTTGTTTAGATTGTACTTTGTTGTTTCTCCTAAATTCTGCTATCTTGACGGGGATATACATGTGTTTTATGAGAGAACTGGTGAAATTTATTGATATTTCTGTGACCTTGCGAATGGTCTTGCACCTTCGCAATGATTTCTTTAGAACTTCCCAAGGTTTGGCTGGTGAGAATTGAACAGTCTCGGTTTGCGAACAGATAGAAATGTAATATTTAACTTGACAGAAAATAAAAACAAGACCTATTAAGGTTCTATACAAACAAGATGAAGTGAGGTGGAAATTGTTAATAAAGATGATAAAACTTGAGTTTACAACAGTAGGGTTTAACGTTTCAGATTTGCCTAAGTTACGGGGGTTTTTCTCAAGACATTTTTCAGAAAATATTGAATTTCATAATCATCTTCCTGATGGCAGTTTTTCTTATAAATATCCTGTAATCCAATATCGCGTAATTAAAGGACATCCTGCCTTGATCGGAATTAAAGAGGGAATAGAATTGATAAAAAGCCTTTTCTTTGAACTTGATGAACTGATCATTAATGAGCGGAAATATCAATTACCTGAAAAAGAGATAATGCTGAAGGAGCAGGAACTGGGTGAATGTGAAGAATTTATCAGTTACCGGTTTGCTTCACCCTGGATGGCTCTAAATCAGGATAATTACATTTTATATCGCGAGAAGAACAAAGTAGAGCAGCAGCAATTCTTGAAATTACTTTTGCGGGAGAATTTAAAGTCATTATGTAAAGGTTTTGGTTATTGGATAGAAGACATCGAGAACGTGAAAGTTGAAGGTTATTTCAAAGAAAAATTAGTGAACTTCAAAAACCGTAAAATGGTCTGTTTCACGGGAGAATTCACAACCAATTTCAAGATACCGCAATATTTGGGCATTGGTAAACAAAGTGCGCGAGGATTTGGGGTAGTGGAGAGAGTAGAGGAGGAAGGATGATAAATAGTTTTAGATTATTGGGTCATAGTGTATTAGAGAAAGCTGGATATTATAATATGAGTATAGAAGCTGATAAACGAAAATTACTTTTAGATAATCTATCAAAAGTTCCCAGAGCAAAGACTGATAAAAATGAAAAGGCGTTACTCGGTGGCAGAGCTATCTGCTTAAATTTTGATCTTGAGAAAGGCGTTTTTGAATTCAGATTATCTGAAATAGAACTCTCTCGGGATCATCGGGAGAGTATATTTGCGTTTGGTCTCGCTAATCCAGGCGATAGTAAAAAGTTTCTAATGACGAATAATTTAGGAACTTTTATTAGTGCAACATTTCAAGGGTCAATTGAATATATAAAAGATAAAAAGAGTAAAAAGAAGTCATCTAAGTGGTTTGAGAATAATATCAGTAATGAGTATTTACTTCTTTTAGCCAAGATATTTGATGAATTTTATCAAAATGAAGAGGGAATATCTTTAGATGAAAATAAATTAGAGCCAGCTCAGAGGAAGGTATTTGGAGAAATATTTGGATCAGAACAGTCAAAGTGTAAGCCAGGCAAAAATCCAAATACTGAGGA
Source organism: Candidatus Stygibacter australis (assembly GCA_030765845.1). Classification (NCBI taxonomy): domain Bacteria; kingdom Pseudomonadati; phylum Candidatus Cloacimonadota; class Cloacimonadia (SeqCode); order Cloacimonadales (SeqCode); genus Candidatus Stygibacter; species Candidatus Stygibacter australis. Next base: position 3,761 of record JAVCDJ010000197.1, on the reverse strand, counting down.
TATCTATTACAGGTTGCTGAACAAGATATTTTACAATCGGGAATCTAAGAGCCTTGATAAATTTTCTTCAATATATATTGTTACTTTTAATGGAGAAACTATCCTAGAATATGAAAATGGCAAATACGCAGCAGATTATATAAATCTCTGTTACTATGATTTAGTTAAAAGATTTTCAATTGAGAGGGGTAAGGGGCAGAAGTATTGTCATATCTGCCAAAGTGAAAAAGAAATAATCCAGGACATCCCTTTGTTAATGAAGTTTTATGGTACAACTAATCCCCTAAACTTTGAGAATGTTTCTAACACAAACGCTTATAAGTCGTTTTCCATCTGCGAAGATTGCCTTATAGAAGTACTTACGGGGATGAAGACAGTAGAGAGTGACTTGCGGGATTATTTATTTGATATGACGGTATATTTGATACCGAAAGATGTAGGTGATAATATCGATATATCTTTATATAAGAAAATAATCGAGATATTGAAAACAACAAAGCGAAATTATAAGGATGATATTAACAAGTTAAAGGCAATATTAAAAGCATCTAATAAAAAGAAATTAACTTTTGATATCATGTTTTATTATCATCCTTTAGGTTCTCAGCAGTTTGATATATTAAGGTTGATATCTAATGTAGAGCTATTATCTTTATTAGATAAATTAGCGAAATTTGATAGTATATCAGAGAAATATGATTTAGATTTGCTGGAACATAAAACTGGTAATAACAGCTTAACTTTAGAAGACATGAGAAATTACCTTTTTCCGTCCTGGTATTCAGAACCAAAGAATCCGGATTACAAAGTATTGGGTCGCAAATTAGTAGAGTTTCTGGATCGATTTTTATGTGACAGAAAATCGAGTTATAATGAATTGATCAGTAATTTTGTAGCAATTTATAAGAAAAGGATGCACCGAGATAAAATGGATAATTTATCACCATTCAAGATGGTTTTAGGATTAGCGGTGTTTAATGAGATCAATCAAATACGAGAAGGAGAAGCTATGAAGCCAGGTAATGCAGTAACGGAGATAAATCAGGAAGAATACACTGATTTTTTTAATACCCATGCAGAGATTTACGGAGATAATTACTATCGACAAGGTTTGTTTTTATTAGGAACAATAATATCCAGAATCAAATATGCTCAAAGAGATAAGAAATCTAATATACTGAGAAAGATGAATTTAACTGGAATGAATGTAAGGCGGGTACCGAATTTTTTTAATCAGGTAAGAGAGTTTGCGGAGATTTATAAAAAGGATTTAAAATATCTCAGACAAGATATCTGGGGAAACATCACAGACAGATTGCAAAATATAGAAAATTCTGGATTAAAGAATGACGAAGTAGTTTTTTATATATTAACAGGATTATCATATCAAGATTACCTGGGAATAAAGTATGGCAAAGAGAAAAGAGAAAAGGGTGAAAACAAAACAAGGGAGGAAGAAGATGAAAGTTGAAAGAAATAGTGAGATATTATTTATCTACGATGCAAAGATGACTAATCCGAATGGTGACATGGATAATGAGAACAAACCTCGGATGGATTATGATACAGATACAAATCTGGTAAGTGATGTCAGGTTAAAGAGGTATATACGCGATTATTATGAAACAGTGAAAAAGCAGGAAATATTCGTAACAAATAAAGCTGCGAAAGCCGAAGAACGAGGGAAACAACTCAAGGCAAAAAAAATGGAATATACAGATTTAATAGATGTCAGGCTATTTGGGGCAGTATTCGCTTCCAGTGGAGCAAACACGCATTTAGTAGGACCGGTGCAGTTTAATTGGGGTTATTCTTTAAATCCAGTGGAGATAAATGAAAGTTCTACGATAACATCAAGCTTTAGTTCTGGCGAAGGAGTTGGCAAAGATTTCAGGGTAAAGTATTCATTAATAGCATTTAATGGCAGTATTAATGCCTATACTACAGATGGAACAAATTTGACTCAAGAGGATATTGCAGGATTTGATGAGGCAATAGTAAAAGCCATACCACTTGCGCGGACAAGATCAAAGATAGGTCAGACTCCCAGATTATATATTCGGGTAGAACTGAGTGATAAAGAAAAGTTACTTAAAGACTTGCGTGAATACCTAAGTTTGGAATATAAGATAGAGAACAAGTTCAATGTAAGAAGTACTGAGGATTATCAATTAGCTATTGGAGCTTTGACGGAGTATTTGAAAGATCACAAATTAAACAAAATAATTGTATGGAAGGATGATAAATTTCAAATAAAAGACTGGGATGAATTCCAGAAAGAGTTTGAAGGTAAAATCACAGAATTAACAATATAGGGAGAAGTAATGGATAATAGAATTGAAAGGATAATCTCTTTCAAGCTTTCAGGAAAATTTGGGCATTACAGCAAGTTTTACACTAATTCTTCATCTTTATCCTATCTAATTCCTCCACGCACTGCTATTATTGGCATGTTAGCTTCCATTCTCAAAATACCCAGAGACGAATATTATGATCTGATGTCAGAAGAAAATTTAAGCATTTCTGTTCAGATACCTCAAGGATTAGTGATTCGCAAACAGACTCATTCTTTGAATAATCTTCATAGCAAATACTATCAATTAATTACCTCGGGAAAGGGTAAGTTTCAGCATTCGCAGTGCAAGATTGAGTTATTAATGGGTCCTCCTGGAGGAATGATCGAATATATAATCTATATTGGTGGTAAATCTAAAAATGAGATGATGAGAGAACTTGAAGGAGCATTATCTGTTGGTAATTATGGATATGGTGTCTATTTAGGGCAGCGGCAATTCAAGGCAGAAATCAGTGAAATACACTTATATAAACGTGAAGAAATTGAATATCTGGTAACTTCTGATAGAGTAGATACCATGTGCTTGAAAGAGAATATTTCTGAGATGGACTTGACAAGTAATATTCAATTATTAACCGATCAAATACCAATTGATTTCAGGAAAATAGAGACGCGGGGTTTAGTAGGACGAGAGCCAATAACAGTAAAAGATGTGATATTTGAGAAAACAGGTCAACGACTGACAGGAGAATTCAAGAACTGTTATAAAATAGGCGGCAGCATAATATCATTTTATTAGATTGAAACATCGGAAAGGGGGTTAAAATCGGGAGAAAAATGCTATCTCATCCTGCAGAAGAAGGCTATGCTGAAAAGCTGTTAATCGAGCATTTGGAAAATGTAAGCAGTCTAATGGTTGAAGAAGTGAGAAGGCACAGCCTGGAATTAATTTTTTCAAAACCAATATTAATTAGACTGGTAGAAATAATTGGTTTAATGCATGATTTTGGCAAAGCAACTACCTGGTTTCAGGAATATCTACGCGGGGAAAGGAAAGGTTCCAACTATACGCATCACAGTTTGATATCAGCAATAGTAACATATAATATAGTTTTGCATGAGTTAGAAGATGGGTTGCTGGCATATATTGCCTTTCAAGTAGTATTACGTCATCATGGTAATTTGAGTTCCTTTGATATTAGCAATGATTATATAAATTACAGGTTATTAACAGAGCAGTTTGATAATATCAAGCAGTATGGTTTAGAGGTATTATCCGATCTATATAGCAAGCATGGATTAGATACTGGATATATAAGAGGGATTATAGTAAAAAAATTTAGTGAAATAGCAGAAGAATTTATAGATGATTATGAGGAATTAGCAGATGGGAACGAGATTGAGTTATTTTTTCTGACGAATTATATATTTTCATTGTTAATTGATAATGATAAAAGTGATGCTG
>JAVCDJ010000196.1 GCA_030765845.1 Candidatus Stygibacter australis | reverse complement strand
TTTCCGCGTGATGCTGCACAGACTTGATAATCGATTGCTGACAGGGCATGTAACTAACTCTTCGGGAAATCCACTGGTGGCAGAAATAAATGTGGTTCAAATAGATGAACAAGAAGGAATGACAGATGTGGAACCCTACAGGTCAGGTGCTCTTTATGGCAGATATTTTCGTCCACTTTTGACTGGGGAATATGATGTGGATTTTATTTGTGAAGGCTATGAAACTGTGTCAGCATCTGGAGTGCAGATAAATGAAAATGGAGTAACTGAACTGGAAGTGGTCTTAAATTCTATCTGGTCGGACGTGCATTTAATGGGAGATGTGGATGATAATGACAGTATTGATGCTTTTGATGCTTCTGTGCTAATGCGTTATATAGTAGGGTGGGATCCTGCTCCTTATGCTCCATTGCCCTGGGAAGACTGGAGATTGAGAATATCGGATATCAATTATGATGGTGAATGGGATAGCTATGATTGTGCTATCATTATGCAGTATGTGGTCGGATTAATTAACGAATTATAAATAGGAATAATATGAAAGCAATATCTGTATGTGGGTTTCACCACACAGGCAAAACAACTGTCTGCGAAGCTTTGATCAAAGGACTAAGTAAACGGGGAATACGGGTAGCATCTATTAAAGATATTCATTATGAAGAATTTGGGATGGAAAAGCCGGATTCAAATAGTGACCGGCATTACCAGGCAGGGGCTGAGCCAGTATTTGCCAGAGGTATCAGGGAAACTGATCTGATCTGGAGAAGACAATTGAGTTTTAATGAGATGATCAGTCATATTGATGCAGACTGGCTGATAGTAGAAGGAATGAAAGAACTGGCAATGCCCAGGATCATCTGCGGAGCAACAAAGGATGACCTGGATAAGCTGAATGATTCAACTATCTTTGCAGTAAGTGGTAAATATGCTGACGAGCATCAGCAGTATGGAGATTTTCCAGTGATCAGTGCTCTTAATGAATCTGAACGGCTTATTGAACTGATGCTGGAAAAGGGATTTAAGGTTTTACCCCAGGTAGATCCTGAATGTTGTTCGCATTGCGGCATGAGCTGTCATGAATTTGTGGGAGCAGTCCTTAAGGGTGAAAGGAAGCGAAATGAATGCGTGGCAGAGAATCTTGGCAGGATCAGAGTTTGGATAGATGATCAGGAGATGAAGCTGGTACCCTTTGTCCAAAACATAATGCACGATTCCTTGGAAGCGCTTTTGAAGAACCTGAAGGGCTATCGAAAAGGTAAGATCAAAATTGAATTTGATAATAATAGCGATTAATCATGATGTGTCACGTTTGCGGTAATGAATTAGAGAAGGGCTGCAGAATATGTCCCTGGTGTGAAACTCCAGTAAGAAGTTCAGGAAGAGCTTCTGCTGGTAAAACTAAATTTAGAAGCGAGAATATCAAGTCGGATAATCCTACCGTAGAAATTGCTTTAAGCCGATTGAAAAGATTATTGCATGGTGCAAAAGCTGATGGGGTCAGGATTCTTAAGATAGTGCACGGCTATGGATCTTCCGGTAAGGGCGGGGAGATCAGGTATAGTGTACGGGACTATCTGGAATCGCTTAAGTATTCTGCTTTGATCAAATATTACGTTCCTGGTGAAGAATTTGGTGGAGCATACGACCTGGGCAAAAATGCTGTCCGTGAACTTCCTGCCTTGAAAAAGGATAGTGACTGGGGTAAACATAATAAAGGCATCACTATCATTATATTGTGACTATGAAAAGCGATCATACAATTCTTGTCAGTCAGGGGATATTCCGAAAGTTTTATCTGGAAAAATACGATGCAGAGCAGGAACGCCTGATATTCAATAAAAGACTCTCTATCACACCACAAATCATTTCTACTGGAAGCAAAGACAACATTGAATACAATGATTTTGAATATCTGGAAAGCTGTCATCTCTGGCAAATGGATAATATTGATTTCAAGGCTGTCGGGGAGCTTTACCGTGAACTTCATCAGCTCGAAAATAGGCAGGATATGGTTATCTGTCAGATTGATACTAATCCCAGGAATATTATTTATGATAAGATAAATGGCAGGTATTATTTAATAGATTTTGTGGATTGGAGATGGGAATTTCCAGAGTTTGATCTTATCCATTTCCTACTTTTCTGGGCAGAGGTGGTTAGTAAGGATAAATTTGAAGACATCCAGCAGACCTTTTTGAATAGCTATAAACTCAAAGGTGAGATAAATACCCAAAGATGGGGAAGACTCTTTCCTCAAGTAGTACATTTCTTTGAACAGCGCAGGAAGCTGTATGGTAAAAGCGAAAAGAAATTTAATCCGGACCAGCTAACAAATCGAAATCTGCTCAGTAACCTGATATAAGAAAATCTGGTACTAATATTTACTTATTTTTTCAACAATGTTTTAAATTGTGCGATGAATTCAGGTAGAGGGATCTGCCGTTGATCACCTGATTTCATATTTCTCAGGGTAACAGCATTATTTGCTATCTCATCTTCTCCCACAACCACAGTATATTCTGCACCTGATTTATCAGCAGCTTTCATTTGGGCTTTCACGGATTTCTTATCAATATCAAATCCAGCAGCTATATCGGCTGAACGTAATTTCTGGATAATAGGTATCACCGTTTTTTCTGCTTCATCACCCATCGTGACAAAGAAAATATCAGGTGTCGGTTTATAGCTAAAAGAGCAATCCTCCGCTTCGAGTGAAAGTTGCAGACGCTCAAATCCACCTGCAAATCCGATCCCTGTGGTTGGCTTTCCACCAATTTCTTCCACCAGATAATCGTATCTTCCTCCGCCGCAGAGAGCATTTTGAGCTCCCAGATTATTATTTAAAAATTCAAATGCTGTTTTGGAATAATAATCCAGTCCTCTTACTATCCGGGGATTGATCATAAAGGGAATTTCCATCAAACTAAGATAGTTTTGCACTTCCTGGAAGTGATTAGAGCACTCCTCATCCAGATAGTCGAGCATACTTGGGGCATCTTCATGGAACTTTTTGCAGGATGGTACTTTGCAGTCCAGCAGTCGTTTAGGATTTTTGTCCAGACGCTGCTGGCAATCAGTACATAATTCTTCTTTATGAGGTAAGAAGTATTCCTGAAGGGCTTTATCATATTTCTCAGCACAGTTTTTAGAGCCAATGCTGTTGATTTCCAATACAAAGTCCTTTAATCCGAGTCGTTCAAGATAGGTATAACCTAAAGCAATTACTTCTGCATCAATATAAGCATGATCACTGCCGAAGTTTTCTACACCGTATTGATAGAACTGACGATATCTTCCCTTTTGGGGACGATCATAACGGAACATGGGACCCATGTAATAAATCCTGGTTCCATTCTCCTGGTTTGCCAGATTATTTTCCACAAAACTACGTACTACGGATGCTGTTCCCTCTGGACGCAGGGCAAATTCTCTTCCTTTACGATCTGTAAATTTATACATTTCCTTTTGGACTATATCAGAGCTATCCCCAACACTTCTTTCAAATAGAGCAGAGAGTTCAAATATTGGTGTTACTATTTCATGATAACCATAATCAGATGCCACCTTTCTGAAGGTCTTTTCCAGGTAATGTCTTTTATAACTCTCGCTTGGTAAAATATCGTAAGTTCCACGAGGTATCTTATATTTTCCTGCCACTGTAGTCTCCTTAAAAAAAAGTGTGTGCACCTGCAGTTGATACCTATCCTACAAGCAATCTGCCAGTTAGCTCAAACCAAGTAGACCGACGGCACATCACAAGTTCTGCTTAAGGCTGCTCCCTTCCGGACCTGACCTGGTTCGCAGTTTGCAATTGCGCCGGGCTTGATTATCAACACCACTTATCAAACCACCTGCCGAAATCAATATTCTCGTGCAGGAATTCAGCCTCGCTAGAGCGGATTGCGAGTACAGGGCACCGCTAACTCCCCGCTTAGCACACAATGTCAAAATGAAATCAGTAAATTCCATGTCAAGTTCAGCCTGAGTTATCATCATCAATCAAAATATAATTGGGAGAATTATTTCACTTATCCACAAGTTATCCACAGAGCTAAGTAGAATGTATCTCCTGCTATAATTACTAATTAGAAATTACTTACGCAGTTTTATTACTTATTAGTTAAAATTTTTATGCACAGGTCTGTGGATAAGTAGGAAAATTTAGTGTAATACTAATTCCCGGTCGGCTGGAACTACGATTTTATTTATTAATTCCCCCCAGTTTGTTAACTGGTTAAAATTCAACTTATAGAAGTCATTACGCAGATTCATCCAGGTCTCACTATCAGAAATTTCTGGGAAAGTGATCAATAGATTCCCGGCATAAGCAGCAGGATAATTATAGAAGTTATTAGCTGTTATCAGTTCTTCATTAAGTTTTGCTGCCAGCTCAGCTAATTCAGGATCATTTGTAAGATCAGTAAGTTTCCAGCAGAATTCCAGCAGGTCAACATCAATTTCCAGATCATTATATTCAAAGCAGCCAGCTCTTGCCGACATCAGATCGCTGAATACTTCAGGATGATCCAGACAGTAAACTACAAATTCAGCGACAGAATTCAGGATTTCATCATTAAATACTTCAGTTTCTATCAAACTGGCACATACTGCCTGATTAAGCATTCCTGTAGGGTTTTGAGATCCTCCTGGTTTATAAGAATTCACATATATATCTGGTATAGCAGAATAATCATAGTTCAAAGCTCTGCAAACAGCTGTAATGATCTCATCATAAGGGTATCCTGAATCAGGTATTAGATCTGTTGAGCCGCTGATATAATTGCACCAGGGACTTATCTCTGATAGGACTTCTATTGATTGCATGTGACATGCATCCAGGATTACCAGATCAGGATATTCATCAAATGCCCTAAATGCGAGTTCTAATTCTCCTTCGGTGATACTAATAAAACTGTTACTCTGGCTATCAACACAAAATTTATTGGGATTTGTAGCATAGCTGTACCAGTCATTCCCATGAGACCAGATAGAAAGCACATAGCGTTCAGCCGGATAGTTATCTACGCACCAGTTGTAAAATGCAGCCAGAGAATGCCAGTCGCCACTATCAATTTCCCCCAGTTCATCTATCAATGGAGAGGACACCTGATCATCATATAGACTATCTGCTACGATCTCCCAGCGCCTGCAATAAGGGTTTTCTGCATATACAGCCTGGTCTGCCTGCACAATTACATTAGCCTCAGAATTATTAAAGTGTGCTCGTTCCATTTCATCAATGTCTGTAAGGGCAAATTCACTAAGACTATTATCAGCAGCCATATAGACCATAAATGTTACTGCCTTGTGAGGAGGCGTCTTCACAGTACAACTGCTCAGAAATAATGCTGATAAACAAAAAATCCAGGCACCACCCAAAACCTTGCGAATGGTCGATAGACCTCCGCAATGGTTGCCTCCAAAATCCAAGACATTTAATTTTGACAAACTAACCCCTTACTATTCTAAAAATCAGTATCATAAATTCAACCATTGCGAAGGTCAAGACCATTCGCAAGGTTTTTTACTATTTACTAATATTCTAACGCAGTTTCCAGTCCTTTAAGAACTCGGATACCACCTTGACTAAGTGCTTCCATCTCATTCTCTCCAGGATAGATATAAATGGGTGCAATAAATCCGCAATAATCTTTTACAGCTTTGGTTGTATTGGGATTATATGCCAAACCACCAGTAAGGAATATCGCATCTACTTTCCCTTTAAGGATGGTGGCATAAGCACCAATCTCTTTTGCAAGCTGATACATGAGAGCATCATAGATAAGAGAATATTTTTCATCACCCTCATTAACTTTATTTTCAACTTCCAGATCGCTGTCAGTTCCCAGATAGCCCATATAGCCAGAATTTTTCGTAAGCTTGGCTTGCAGTTCCTTCTTGGTATATTCACCGGAATATGCCAGATCAAGCAGGTCTCCGATTGGTAATGCTCCTGCTCGTTGAGGACTGAAAGGTCCCATTCCCAATAAGGCATTATTAACGTCAATTACTCTCCCTTTCTCTATTGCAGCCA
>JAVCDJ010000195.1 GCA_030765845.1 Candidatus Stygibacter australis | reverse complement strand
GATCATTGCTGGCAATAGTTCTTCAGATAACTTATATTTTACACTATCAAAACTTAAGGACAGACATAATCTGGCGAAATTTATCAGCGTAAATTTTGATATAGATTCATTATCAGTGATCAAAATAATCAAGGATAACAGATTCAGAAAATATCATGATATATCACTGGTGAAGGGGCTTAATCATGAGACGCTGGTGGGGATTGCTGAGCGAATGAATGAATATCCATCACTTAAATTCAAGTCAGAATACATACGCGAATATGCCTATCCAAATCATTTTACGGGTCATACTGGTCAGGTGAGTGAAAAGGAATATGAGCGGATGAAAGAACAGGATTATTCACTGAACAGCGAAATCGGTAAAAATGGTCTGGAAAGAGAATATGAGGAGCTTTTAAGGGGTAAAGCAGGATTTGAGCTGATTCAGGTGGATGCTACAGGTAAGAGTCTTGAATTCCTTAAGCATAATCTTTATAAACCGGCAATAAACGGCAAAGATTTGATACTCTCAATAGATAATGAGCTGCAGAACTATATCCGGCAGATATTTCCAATTGGTGAAAAAGGTGCTGTGGTGGTGATGGATGTGAGGACGGGAGGGATCCTGGCTTATGTATCAATGCCGGAATTTGATCCTAATATCTTCAGCAGTGCCATCAGCAGACCGGTTTGGGATACAATGATAAAAAATCCTGATAAACCGATGCTGGACAGAATTTCCAATGGTACATATCCTCCGGGCTCTATCTTCAAAACGATAACTGCCTCTCTGGCACTGGAAGAAGGATTGATTACACCTGAAACTAAAATGGCTGATTGTAGAGGTGGAATGCAGATAGGAAACAGGTTTTTTAAGTGCTGGTATGAAGCCGGTCATGGAAGCTTAAGCGTGAGTGATGCCATAAAATATTCCTGTGATGTGTTTTTTTATGATGTGTCACTATTGATAGATTTGGATAAAATGAAGGACTTTACAGAGCAGAATTATTTAACTACTAAGACAGGAGTTGATCTACCAACGGAGAGAAGAGGTTTTTTCCCGGATGAGAACTGGTATCTAAACAATTATGGGAGATATACGGGTATTATTGGTCCCAAGGTTAATCTTTCTATTGGTCAGGGAGAATTATTGATAACTCCTCTGGAATTTTGTGCCTATTACAATGCATTGGCAAATGATGGATTATGGCTTCAGCCGCATTTTCTGGAGCAGATAATTGATCAGGACAAAGTACCCGTGAGAAGCTATGAAAACCGGAGACTGCCCTTAAGCGTAGAAACAGTGGAGCTTTTGCAAAGGGCTTTGGACAGAACTGTGAATGAGCGTTGGGGAACAGGTGCTACTGCAAAAGTGGAAGGTGTGAAAGTGTGTGGTAAAACCGGTTCAGCAGAAAACCACATGGGTGAGGAAACCCATGCCTGGTTTGCCGGATATGCTGAATGGGAAGAGCCGGAGATATCTTTCGTGGTATTTATAGAGAATGGTGGACATGGTGGAGCTAAGGCTGCACCAATTGCTCAGAAGCTGGTATCTTTTTATAATCAGCTGAGAACAAATGACCCAGAGAACTATCTGCATTTATTAAAAGTTCTGGATAAGGAATAAAGAATGGATCGTAACCCAAGCCAGTCAAGATTTGATGGTATTTTAATGAGTTTGATGATATTGCTGATGATCTTTGGAGTAGTGATGATCTATTCTGCTTCCACTACTAAGATAGGTGATCTGGTGGAGAGGGAGAACTATTATATCAAGCAGATGATCTGGGTATTATGTTCACTTCTGGCACTGGTGGTTTTTTTGCAAATACCCACTGCGTTTATAGAAGCGCTGATCTTTCCTGCATATTTGATAAATATGCTCTTATTGATTCTGGTTTTGTTTCTTCCAGCTATCAAAGGATCACATCGCTGGATAACCCTTGGTTTTGCGGGATTTCAACCCTCTGAACTGGCTAAAATCCTAACTCTTCTAATGCTTACCAGGCAATTGAACGCTTCCCATTTAACTACCTTACAGATACTGAAAAGAGCTGTGAGTGTGACTATTCTTCCCTTGATTCTGATATTGATAGAACCTGATCTGGGAACGGCAATGACCTTGATGATTTGTGTTCTTGCCGTTTTATCATTCAGTGATCTGCCTTTCTGGGTGATTGTGTTGATAATTAGTCCTTTGATCAGTATTACAGCATCATTTAATCAATATATTTTTATTTTCTGGATATTGGTTTTAACTTTATATCTGGTTCGTAAAAGACTTGGAATTCTACTGGCTGGGCTTGGGATACTAATAAATTCTTCCTTGTATTTTCTAGTGCCATTTGTCTGGAGCAGCTTAAAAACATATCAGCAGAACAGGATAATCACCTTTATTAATCCTTTGCATGATCCCTTTGGAGCAGGTTATCAGATTATTCAGGCAAAGATCGCCATTGGTTCTGGAGGCTGGTTGGGAAAGGGCTTTTTAATGGGTTCTCAAAAGAACCTGCAATTCCTTCCTGAGCATCATACAGATTTCATTTTTTCGGTGATCGGAGAAGAGTTAGGATTTTTTGGTTGCATGTTTTTTTTGATTATTTATTTTTTGTTTTTGCTAAGGTTAATATCAAATATCACCAGGATGAAGCGTAAATTCATGTTCTATGCAGGGGTAGGAATTGCGGCTAATCTGATGATAATGATGTTCGTGAATGTGGGTATGAATTTAGGTATAGTGCCGGCTACAGGTATTCCACTACCCTTTATTGCATATGGCGGCACAAACCTGCTGTTTAATACGCTGGCAGTAGGATTGGTTATGAAGTTTTCTGCCAGGAAAAGTTTATTTGAGTAATTTCTTAGGGGGTATTCTGAGAATCTTGCGAAGCTCTGTTTTTTTTATTTTGATCATTTTATTACTTAGCAGTTGTGGGACTATGATACATCTATATACTCGTGACGAGTTCCTGCAAAAAGTAAATCTGATCGAAAATTCCGGTTTTGAAGTTGTGGATAACCTGGGTTCAGAACTGCCGGAAGGCTGGATAGTGCTTGATAATTATCAAAACAAAGTTCTTGTAGATAATCAAGTGTCGCACAGCGGACAACAAAGCCTTAAGATAAAGGAACCTGAAGCTTCTATAAATCTCACCTCAGATTCATTTAAAGTTAATCCTTTATGCAGTTATTATTCACGATGCTTCATTAGAGCAAACAAAGCCGTAGATAAACCATTGATCTTATATTTCATTACATTTGATGAAGGCAGTAAGCGTATAAACCGTTTTTCTAAAAGAGTTTATCCCACTCAGGAATGGGGAATGGTGGAGATTACCACAGATTATGTTGATCTGGGCTCCGCATTTGGAAGAGTAGTGCTTTCTATCCCGCAAGGCTCAGATATCGATATCTGGGTGGATGATTTTGAAAGTTATACT
>JAVCDJ010000194.1 GCA_030765845.1 Candidatus Stygibacter australis | reverse complement strand
CTATACGCTGGCATGGAATGAAACTCAGCTTGATGGACGCACTCAAATACCTTACAACAAGCTTAATATCTTCCTTAAAGCCTGCTTTGCAACTGCAAAAATCACTGCCTTTGATATTTCCACCCTTACTGTGGATAAGTTCGGTGGTGAGATTGGCGATCTGCTTGGCACAGAAGCCCCCAATGTGGGGAATCTGATAGAAGCAGCAGACATGCCTGCCTGCGGTCTTGACCTTTCAACCCTGAACAGCTCAATCGAGACTGTATAACGTGAAAAGGGGGGAGCTGCAGATCCCCCCCCTTTTTTAATGTGAAGATTTTTGCCACGGATTTCACGGATGAACACGGATAATGTAATGTAAAAGTTTGACCACGAAAGCCACGAAATGACACGAAAAAATGTAATGTAAGACTTTTTATCCGTAATTGGTGAATGGTGAACGAACAAATCCAGCCCAAGGATGGGCTGGGTACAACATTAACATCAGAGCTGGAAGCTCTGGGTACGCAGAGCTCTGTCACTCATGTTGTGTTTGGGTCCCCTACCCAATCTGAACGCTACCATTGCGAAGGAATCCTCCTCCGCTAAAGCTACGGAGGACGTTCCGCCATTCGCAAGGTGGCTCTTACTTTTAGAACTTTAGATATTCCTCAATTTCTGACTTGATCAGGTCAAGGGAACCTTTCCAGAACTCTTTATCATTAATATCTATTCCGGCAAAAGCAGCAACTCCAGTAATATCATTTCTGCCTGTTTCCCGCAGAATAGCATCATATTTAAGAACGAAGTCATCTTTATCCTTAAGGTAAATTGCATAAAGACCCTGGGCAAAAAGCTGTCCAAAAGCATAAGGGAAATTATAATAATTTGCTCCGGCATAATAATAATGCGGTTTGCAGAGCCACATATAGGGATGCAGAAACTTAGGATCAAGTCCCTCTCCATAAGCATCTTTCTGGGCTTGCAGCATCAGTTCCTTTGTCCGCTCCAGATTAACATCACCATTTTGGCGTTCAGCAATGAAATTGCTTTCAAAAAGATAACGGCTATAGATATCTACTATCACCTGGGTTGCTTCCATCAATTTGGTTTCCAGAATTGCCAGTCGGGCATCTCCCTCAGCACTCCGGGTGATGGCATCTTTCACAATGGTCTCAGCAAAAATGGAGGCAGTTTCTGCTACGGGCATGGAATAGTGAGTATTCTGGGGTAATTCATCCTTGAGGCAATAGCCATGATAGGCATGTCCCAGCTCATGAGCAAGGGTTGTCACGTTCCCCAGTCCCCCAGTGAAATTTGCCAGAACTCTGCTTTGCTGAATGGCATGACAGGTTGAGCAGAAAGCTCCTCCGCGTTTGCCCTGCCGTGGTTCGGCATCTATCCAGTTATTGGCAAAGGCATGCTCAGCAAAATCTGCCAGTCTATCAGAAAACTTACGGAAATTACCAACAACAAATGTCCGGGCTTCGGTAAAGTTATAATTCTTCTCTATTTTACCTATAGGAGCAAACAAATCATAAAAAGGTAAGCCATTTTCATGTCCCAGCAGCTTTGCCTTATGCCTGAGATATTTCCTGAATTCCGGAAGATATTCCTTAATAACAGTAAACATTGTATCCAGAGTTCTTGCTTCCAGATGAGAATTCAGCAGCGTCATCTCGAGCACGGATTCATATCCCCTAAGTTCCACTTTCTGAAGGACTTCACCTTTTATGGAATTTAAAGCAGAATTTATGGGATAGGCTATCTGATCATAAGATGCTATTTCTGCGAGATAGGCTTTTTTTCTTAAATCAGCATCGCTATCATGAGCAAAATTGCGGATAACAGGAAGCGGGTACTTCTCAATTTTGCCATTCACTTCCAGCTCTACCAGGTGCTGAGATTCTATATATCCCTTCATGCGCGTCCAGGCATTTGAGCCGGTTAAACTCATACGGGATAGAATATTTTCTTCCTGTTCGCTGAGCAAATAGCGTGAATATTTGACCATCTCCCTTAAATAGAACCCAATTTCCCTCAGATATTCTGAATGCTCCAGCAATTCTTCCAGATCATTACCACCTGTTATCCAGAGCTGAAATCTTACATTAGGTTTTGTTAGTTTCAGCAGCTTCTGCTGCAATTTCTGTTGATAGGATAAGGCAGTTTTATTTGCTGCTTCCACGCTTAAAGTAAGAGAACAGAAACTCATTAATCTGCCGACCAGTTCAGAAAGTTCCGCTTTCTGCCTGAGCACTTTTTCTGCCAGAGAGGCACGCTCAGCCACGGGCATATCTGCCGGAGTGGGAAGCTCGATTTTTTCTATCAAAGTTATAAGGCTTTCCAGCTTTTTAATATCTTCCAGAAACTCTCCGGATTCAAATGACGGGTAATAATCGTCTAAAGACCATCTCATAAATCTACCTTCCTGTTATTATTTTATGGGAATATTAACTATTGTTTCCACAATCTCATCATATCTATTCTGCCTGAGAGGATACTTATTGAAATTACTATCCATGATATAATCCTTTTTATGTAACCCTTCATCACCATCGATCTGGTAAGTGCTTTTATTAGAATCAAATTTTTCCCAGAAAGTGAGTTCCAGATCACTATCAATCTTCATCTGCAATAAAATGGAATTATCAACCTTGCGTTCTGAGTGTTCATCGACAATATTATGGAAATAATTAGCAATTACCGAATTTATGGTATGATAGAAATTTTGATCATCAAATTTCTTCATGATAAAGGCTTCTGCTTTCATAGATATTGCTTTGCGGTTTTTACTTGTGTATCTCAGCAGTATTATATCCTGCATACTTGAAGCATCAAATTTCTGAAGAGTAAGCAGAGTGAAATCATCCCCTTTCAGGTCATAATTTTCTTCTATCAAAAGCTGCTTGATCATAAATGGCAGAATGATACTATTCATATTATCGCGAAATTTAGTCAAAAACTTGGTAAATCCACTCATTCCCAGCTCCATACCCTCAAAATTCAGGCATTCAAAGAGTCCATCAGTATAAAGGAAATAGATAGAATCCGGCGACATCTCCATCATCACCTCTTCATCTTCTTCATATTGATATGATGCCAGCCAGCCAACCGGGATTGATGAGCCAAGATCAATTATCTTAGTATCAGCAGTGTGCTTATTATATTCAATAAGAGCCGGATGCCCCGCATTGAGATATTTTATGGTGTTATTTTCCAGATCTACCAGGCAGAATATCATCGTAAGATAATTTGTCTGGAAGAAATCCTTACTAAGTATCTCATTTAATTTATTTACTATGTAATGCGGTCTCACATTACTCTTTTCCATATTTACCAGCATATTAATGGTTGATTTAACTGCTGTCATGATCAAAGCTGCCTGAACTCCATGCCCGGAAATATCACCTACATAGACCACATACTGGCTTTCTGAGATTTGAATTATATCAAAAATATCACCTCCAACCTTTTCAGATGGAGAATATACTGAGGTTATGGAAATATTATTTTCATGCACAAGCCAATCCGGTAATAAATATGACTGCACCGAAGAAGCCAGCTCTATATCCTCCAGAAGTGAGGTATATAGTCTTTCAATCTGAACTTCATTCTTCTTTTTTTCCGTGATATCTTCAGCAATTTTTGCCAGATTCCGCACCGTTCCATTAGAATCTCTGATATCAAAGATCGAGGCATATTCACAGATCAAATCTCCATTTTTGGCTCTATTGATGATTTCACCCTTCCACTCTTTACCAGCCATTACTGTTTCCCAAACATTCTGGTAGAATGCATCATCATGCTCCCCTGATTTTAAGATCCGCGGGTTCTTGCCAATTGCTTCTGCCAGGGTATAGCCGGTTATCTCAGTAAAGCGGGGATTTGCATATTCAATATTACCCTCCAGATCAGTGATCACTATGATATTCTTTGCCTGATGCACAACATTAGAGAGCTTATATAATTCTGACTCAGCCTTTTGCCGTTCTTTGATCTCTGTCTGCAAATGGGCTGTTTTCTCCCTCACCCGTTCTTCCAGCTGCAGATTAAGGTTCTTTAATTCTCCCTGAGCTTTTGCCAGATCTTCATTTTTAGTGATCGCTGTCTCGTAAGTTGTCACCAGAATTTCTAATATTTTACTTTTTGAAGCCGATATAATGTATTCCTTACCCTCAAATTCAAGGTTGACTACTTCATAGATCTCATCTCCCTCAGGTTTAGTTTTAACTGATAACTGCTGCTCAATATTTTTTAGCAGAGTTTCATCATTGCAGGGCCTGGTCAGGAAATTGCTGGCTCCGCATTCCAGCCCTTTGAGAATATCATGGGTATCAGATAAAGCTGACAAAAATATCAAAGGTGTGTTACGGGTTTTAATGAAGCTTTTCATTTGCCTGCAGAACTCATATCCACTCATAGCCGGCATCAAGATATCACTTATTATAAGATCAGGCTCTTTCTCCTTCACCATCTCGACTGCCTGTTCCCCACTATCGGCTAATATTGGTTCATATCCGTTTTTAAAAAGCAGATACTCCAGCTTCATCGCCTGAGTTTTACTATCTTCTACTACGAGTATCCTTTTCTTTGGTATTTTATCCTGTTCAGATTTAATATTACACCTCCAAATTACGAAACGATTATATTGTTTCCATTCTGATCATCTAATTTTTACAAAAGTGAAGCAATCTCATGAGTTTTTAATACCATGCTGGCATAATTCAATTTTACTGCTTCTGCCCAGATCGCAAGCCTTTTTTTGTACTCGCTATTATGAGTAAATCAGTTAATTTGTTTTCTCGCGCAGGAAGCTGGAAAATCTTGCGAATATCTATTACTGCCAGTAATTCTCCATGATAGTTAAAAACCCCTTTCACAAATTCTGCACCAGTTGTTACTTCTTCCAGAGCAACTGCTTTTTCGATCCGTTCAACTTCGGATAAACTCAATCCAAAGCGATGCTCCCCTTCCCGGAATACAAGATAACTTTCTGCTTTAGCCATCTATTTCTCCCTATTAATATCTTTCGGCATTTTGTACATTTATCTTTCTATTGTAAACTCTTTTTTATCTTTTACCATTTTCTTGTCATTAAATAAGATAACATCCAGTGGATTCAACCCAAAACAACAAAGCACATACTCACAATAAAATGTCAGTACGTGCTTTGTTTTTCCACCTGAAAGGCACTTTGGTGCCTAATTTATTGGTTTATATAGGAGTTATAGGACATATACTTGTATAGTATTAGCCGTTATCTCTAAGTATCACACCCTCTGCCATTACGAGCTTAGGAAATGCTGACAGATCAAGAGGATTTTTGTCCCAGACGACCAGGCTGGCATACTTACCTGCTTCTACAGTACCCAGAACATCATCAATTCCCAGAATTCGGGCATTCTGATATGTGATCAGCCCGATAGCCAGCTCAGGACTCATCCCCTGGATCAGGAAGAATTTGAGGGAATCCCGCAGTGAATAGGTGTGAATAACCGGATGATCAGTCATCAGACCAAACTGGGCTTTTGATTCCATCAGCAGACCGGTATTCTGGTAATAAGCATGCTTCAGCTCCACTTTATAACCTACAGCTCCGATTGGTCCAAATACTACAGGAATATCGTTTTCTGCCAGCAGGTCATAAATCTCCTGATGCCACACATCCAAAGTGTGATCAGCAGTTACCTTGATGCCATACTTGTTTTTAAGATGGATCAGATATAAGATATCATCTTCCTTGTGAACATGGACTTTCACGGTGGGTTCACCGCTCATTATATCTAATAAGGCAATTTCTTCCGGGGTGAAACCCAGCTCCATCTCCCGAAGCACTAGATCAAGTTCTTCTTCATATTCTGCTTTATCAAGCTCATTCTTTTTCAGTTTTTTATCCAGATCCAGCAGTTTTTTATTTTTGGTAACTTCTGCTTTATCACGCTTTATCAGCAGTTCATCCAGTTTGTTTTCCAAAAGGGCATAAGCACCCATCCGGGTATTATTTCTGGTTCCTTTCCAATCTGTGGTTGAGCGCGGATTAAAGCCCAGGGCCATCTTGTAACCATAAGTTTTTAGCAATGCACCACCCACATTATCAGCAAAATTCCTGATGATCTGTGCTTTACCTCCGATCAGATTCCCGCTTCCCGGCACCAGGCAGCTATATAACACACCAAAATCCACTGCATCCTGAAATGCCCTGTCATCATAATAAATACTATTCAGAGGGTCAGATAAGGGCATTATCTGGTCTATATGATCATTCAGTTCAGCTTCCTGCCAGGGCTCGCCTTCACGATCCATCCCGATATGTGAATGTGCATCAATTATCGCTGGAGTAACTATCCCCTCCGCATCAAACTCCTTCTCTTCCTGATCTACACTCAAGATCATATTATCTTCGATAGTGATATAAACATCTTTCAGCAGTTTCTTACCGTCATAAAGTTCTCTGGCATATACAATAAATTTTTCCATTCTGCACCTCTTTCTTAAAGTCGATTTGATATTATCATAAAAATAATCGTTCTGATGTCAACTCAAATTTCATATTTTAGCAGAAGTTCAAACTGAGACTGTTCAATTCCCACCAGTCAATACCTTACGAATGGCTTGTCGAGCCGGAGCAACGCATAGGCTGATCCCTTCGCAATGGTTGGTCAGAGGATAGAAGTTTATAAATATCGATAAATAAGCCAGTTAGCAATGAGAATCTCTTGGTCAGAAAGGTCAACCATTTCGGAGGTCTATCGACCATGCGCAAGGGCTTAGAAAGGTCAATTTCAGTATCTACCCACATCATTCAGAATATGTGCACTTTTATGCTACAAAAATTGAAAACATGCAATAATATCAATTACTGCATTGAACAGTCTCTTTGTCCCTGCAAATATTATCTTTCTCTATTCCTTAAACATTATATTATCATTACGCTTTCTTTTTCGTGGATTGTGTTTCAAGAAACGGATTAACTTTTGTAGCCCTTTTAATAATCCAAAAAATCCTATAACAAGACACATAGTTAACAACGCTTGAGGAATATCGAAGGCTATTTCTAATACACAAACAGCAAATATTATTACCAGAATATAAAGTACCTGATCCAGTTTATAGTAAATTATTCCAGATAAGGCAATACCAATCGTAACAAATGCCCATGGTAAATGATTTAAAATGTTCAGTAGCCATCTATCTGGATTTTCTATCAACCTGGGCTGTAAAAGAATCAGCAGTCCCCCAAGGATTATATATATAAAGAAATTTACAACTATTCGTGGTTCTATAGCCTTTTTATGAGAAAGCAATAGCTCTAATTCACTCTGCTCTATATGCTTTAGCACAATTGCCTTATGTAATACAGTTATAGATAATATCATCATGAAATACACGCCAAGCCAGATAACTACTCCACAATATACCATTGCACTCCCCAAAAAGGCTGTCAAACCTGTTGCAATTTCTAATATTCCACTTTCTACATAATACTGTCTAACTAATTGTTTTTCATTATTATCAATCATATATTCCCCCTATCTGTCATTGAATCCTTTTTTCCTGTAAAATTATTTCTCTGTCAATTCATTTATTTACTTGCGATTACATCTTCATGCCGTTCGCAGTTTAGGTTCTCTGGTTGTGGTCTATCGCTGGGAGATATTTGGGGAATGGACGAAGAGGACATAGCGGACGAAATGGACAAGATGAATTTTATGAACTTTGAGTGATTTTTCGGGGAAACAATTATGGAAAGAGTTTTTTATTGAGTGATTTGCCACCATTTTGGGAAGAGCTGGCGGTAGCGCATGGTGAAAAAACGGTCATCTATAAGGAGGACGCTGCCAATATCTTTTTCTGTGCGGATAACTCTGCCGGCTGCCTGCAAAACCCGCGTGAACCCTGGAAAAGTGTAGGCATAATCATAGCCCTTGCTGCGATCTTCATAATAATTGCGGATCAATTCCCGCTGGAGATCGATCCCGGGCAGTCCTACTCCCACGATCACGGCAGCGGTGAGATAATCTCCCACCAGATCAATGCCTTCGCCAAAAACTCCTCCCATCACGGCAAAACCGGCAGTAAGCGTGTCAGCTTTCTGAAATTCTGCCAGAAACTCGTCACGCTGGGGTTCTGTCATCCCGGATCGCTGAATAAGTAATTGATGCGTAATCTCTTTCTGCTGGATAATCTCCAGGGCGTCCTGTAAATAACGGTAGCTGGGGAAAAATATCAAAGCGTTTCCTTTTTGCTGATTGAGGAAATCAGTGATAGCTGTTGCCAAATGTCCCATTGTGATAGTTCTGCTGCGATATCTGGTTTGAATTCTTGATCTTGATATGGTAAGATTTTGAGCTGGGAATGGTGAAGGTAGATTAAGACTTTTTGCTTCCGGGTGGCAGCCAAAGAGTTCCTGATAATAATTGAAAGGGGTGAGAGTAGCTGAAAAAAAGACCACGCTTTTGCAGCGATCAAGGCATTCTGCAAGTGAAATGGCAGGATCAAGACAAAAAAGTTTGATGGCAAGCTCAGATCTGGCTCGCTGAAAAAGGGTGCGATAGCTGCTGGTGTAATTTTCCAAGCCCCAGAGGAAGGCATTTACTTCAAAATAATACTCAAGAAGTTCAGAGCGATAAGCTGTCTGATGATTTTGGGCTAACCATTTATCAGTTGCTTTAATGAATTTGCGAGCAGGCAGTTCTAAAGCATCTGGTTTATCCAGAGTGTGTTCTTCATCAGATTCCATCTCTTTTTTGTATTGCAGGGAAACACTATTTAATTTACTGACCATCTTATAAATTTCTGGAAGTCTATCTTTGATCTTGCGCCTGATAGCAAGGGTCTGGCTTTTGAGAAGTTCCCTGGAAAACATCTCCCGAGCTCTATCAACCAGGTTATGTGCTTCATCTACCAGAAAAGTATAGCGTTCATCGATATTTTCAAAGAACCTGCGCAGATAAACCCGGGGATCAAAGGCATAATTATAATCACAAATGATCAGGTCGCACCATAAAGCAACATCCAGCGAGAATTCAAAGGGACAGATGCGATGCTTATGGCACAGAGATTCAATAGTAGATCGATGATATACTTTGAGAGGAAACGCCTCATCTATGGCATCTCCCAGACGGTCATAGAAACCTTTGGCATACTGGCAATCATCAGGATGACAGGCTTTTTCGGGATTAAAGCAGATGCGTTCTTTGGAAGTGAGAACGAGTGCCCGGCAATCCAAGCCGCTACTTACTAAAATCTCAGCCGTTTGAGCAGCTATATTCTTGCCGGTAGTTCTGGCAGTCAGATAAAAGATGCGGTCCACCAGCCCGGTTCCAATAGCTTTAAAGGCAGGAAATATTGCTGCCATAGTCTTGCCAATGCCTGTGGGAGCTTGCACCAGAAGCTGACCTTGCTCGCGGATAGCGTTATAAACCTGCACTGCCATCTGCCGCTGCCCTTTGCGGTATGATGAATATGGGAATTCCAGTTTTTCAAGCGATATATCCCGCTGCTGCTGACGGGCAGAGAGTCTTGCTGCCCAGTGATGATATTTGGCAATTACCTGCTCCAGGAATAATTCCAGCTCCAGTGCGGTGAAACTCTCTTTTAAAATAGTTTCTTTCTTTTTATCCAAATGATAGAGGGCAAGCTGGATATCGATATTTTCCAGAGATTCCTGCTGGCAAAAGATAGCAGCATAAATTTTTGCCTGTCCCCACCAATGCAGAAAGCTTTGCTCTCCAATCAGATCAGGGTCCTTGGTGATAGACTTTATCTCTTCCAGAATTATGCCAGCTTCCCTGCGATATAATCCATCCATTCTGCCGCGAATAAGTAAATTGAAATCATCCGATTCTCGTAGATAGGAAAGTGTTATCTCAGATTCGTAATCAGGAGGTCTGCTTTTCTGCAATTTCTGATGTGCACGGGTACCCTGCAGCATACGACTATTGCTCACATAAGTTACCAGGTCAAGATCACCCTGTCGGTAATAAAATTCTATCAGCGATCTTACGCTTACCTTGATCTCTGGTTTAATTATCAATGCTTCGCTCTATTTTTTGTTTTATTCTGTTTAGCCGTTTTTGCAATTCAAAAATCTGCCTGCCATCCACGAACTCATTCTCATAAGCCAGTTTCATTGCCTGCTGTGTCCAGTTAAGAGCACTCTGAAAATCTTTAACTTTGTGCTCTGCGTGTTTTGCCAGTTCAATAAGCGCATATATTTCTGATTCTGCTGCTGCCTGCCAGAGAGCAATTGCTTCGGGCAGTCTATTTTGCCTTTTATAAAGAAACGAAAGCTGGGCGCGACAGATAACGGTATTATTACCTGTGAGACCTTTTTTAAAGCATGCTTCAGCTTCTTTTTCATATCCCAGATCACGATATAAGCGTGCCAGTGCTGAATGATCAATACTCTGGGGATCCTCGGAATTTATCACTTCTACGATCAAGGCAAATAATACCGGCATAGATAATATATCGCTTACATTGTGCTTAAAAACTTTGTGCATCAACTCAGCATTGCCGGTTTCCAGATACTCAAAATACAATTCAGGAATATCTTCTGAGGGAAGGTCATCTGCTGGATCACGAGCTATTCCCAATAGCTGCTCCTCGAGGTAACCCAGATTGCATCTGCCTAATTCCTTGCGCCATAATCTGCGAGCCAGGTATAAAAGGTCTATATCCTTCTGATTGATCAGAAAGGGCTTCATTTCATTCATAATGCAGCGGGAATTCAGCAGGTTGGAATCATAGCTCCGTCCATTGAAAGAAACTGGAATTATATCTTCAGTAAACTCCTTTGCCAGTTCACTAAGATATTCATCTTCACTGCCAGGATCAAGCATGAAGTATTGCCTGACTATGAACTGGTCACTTTCAAATCTGCCGATTCCGGTAAGAAATGCCCAGGTGCCTACTCCTCCGCTTAAACCAGTAGTCTCCGTATCATAAAACAAAAGATTATTGATCTGCACTGGATTATCCATCCCAGCCCAGCTTAAAATAACTTCAGGGATGTCAAATCTGCTTAATTCTCTGGTTCCGTAGCTTAAAGGTAATCGATAGATAAATTCCGCCCGATACACTGTTTTTGATTTATTGAGATATTCTCCGGGTAAGATTTCAGATAGTTCCCTGGCGTCCTCATCCTTAATGGAATTGATCCGCTTATCTTTTAAAGTATCTTTAAGGATCTTTTCCAGATCAAACATCAGTCTGCACCAGATATTTGAGTAATTCTTTAACTTTCGCCTTGGCTCCTTCCCCACTTTCTGCCACGGGACCAGTACAGGCAGGACAGCCTGCTGAGCATTCGCAGCTATTGACAATATCCAGTGCCTGTGCCAGGATCTTTTTGTGTTGTGAATAAATTCGGGTGGAAAGTCCAATCCCACCGGGGACTGTATCATGAAATATCACTGCCGGTCTGCCTTCAGCCAGATTGCTCTGCTGCTGCACATCCACCCTGATATCTGAGCGGTCACACATCAGATGTAACGGGGCTATATTCTGCAAAAGCCAGCCCAGTCCTGCCAGACTGCTTTGCACATAAGCTTCCTGTTCTGCCAGGAGGTGACAGGTTGGACAGAGGGTGATCAGATTACTTTCTCTATTAGCTTCATAACGGTTTACGAACTGTTTAAATGGTATCTTATGATGCACATGAAAAGCTTTATCAGTTTCTGTAATGCCGCAATTCTGACAGGCAAATCCATCTCGCGATCTTACTTTTTCACTTAGTTTCTTCCAGGCGGCACCATATTGATTGGGAGTATTATTCCAATTCCCCGATTCTTTTAATTTTTCTATAGTCTCATCAGTGGGGCTAAACCAGTATGCCATAGTGACCATCTCTGTGACAGGCATATCCAAAGGAGCTTGATCAAGTATTTCCTGGCTGCCCCATTTGATGCGCTTAAATCCTGTCACCTGGCGTTCCACACGCACCTGACCCTGATATTTATCAGCTCCCTTTTCCTTATCTCTGCCAGTTTCCTGCAGCAGCTCATAATCAGTTCTGCTGATAGACTGGGTATAATAATCAAGTGGTTGATTATCCAATATCGCTAGATGTTTTTCAAAATCAAGTTCCTTTACCAGATATGACTGGCCATTATGAATATAGACTGCCTGAGGATGAACCATCCAGTAGGCACTGGCTTCATCAACTTTGCCGATCACCAGACCTTCACATTGCAGTAGATATTCACCACTGCCGGTTGTTCTGAGTGAGATACTGCTGGCTGGATATGTATCTGATTTCCAGAGATATTTATCACCTGATCGATGCACTTTGCCATATTTTTGCAAAAGATCAAGATATTGATCCGTTTCTGCTCCATTGAGTGCTCCAAAACCTTCCCCACTGCGAAATGGCTTTTCAAACAGGGCACATTCTAATTGATGCAGCAGAATGAAAGGATTATCTGGGTTAATAAGAGCCTGCTCGGGAATGCCTTTAAATAGATATTCAGGATGCTTCACCAGGTATTGATCTATCAGATCTGATCCTGCTACAAGTATTCCCAGAGAATCATCCCCCGTCCTTCCGGCTCTACCCCACTGCTGCAGCGTGGAAGCAATACTGCCCGGATAGCCATTGATTACTATCACATCCAGTCCACCTACATCAATACCAAGTTCCAGAGCACTTGTGGCAACCACTGTGTTGATATCACCAGCCTTCATTTCGGATTCTATCTCGCGACGCTGCTTTGCCAAATATCCGCTGCGATAGCCCAGTACATTGT
>JAVCDJ010000193.1 GCA_030765845.1 Candidatus Stygibacter australis | reverse complement strand
AAACTTGCCGCTTCCACTATAAAATGTCTCATCTATTCTAAAATTATCAGTAGGTTCTGTATTCTCGTCCTGCAAAGCTTCCTGAGGATATATTTTCACATTATAAATGATCTCTTCATCATAGCTTAATATTTCCAGCCGACTCACACCCTGGTCAGGAATTATCAAAGCTTTGGTAAATACCGGTAAAGCCGGCTTACCTGTCTCTAATAAGCTGCCACTCTCATCATGGCTGATCACTGTAAATATCTCACCGTCATATTCTTTCTGGCTTATATCATATCCATCCAAAGTAAATTCTATTTCTGCTGCTCCACGTGTTTGCTGTTCACATCCAAATAAATCTGATTCTCTCTCGTTTAATTGCACCCAGTGTCCCATCAGGCTGATACTTAAAACTAATAGTAAAACTAAAATAGTTAATTTCTTCATATAAACTTCCTCAATATTTTTGTAGCCCCTGGCTACCACCACTCTCTTAATTCCATCACCTGAAACATAATATTCAGTCAACATAAATTTATTTTTCCCTTCTCCAAACCCCGGATAATTTTCATCTGCACGGTAATTTTTATCCATAATTCCCACCCCTAAAATCTCATTTCCCTCTCCAATTTCCCTCCATATTTTCCCTATTTTCACCTTTTTCACCATATAACACTCGTTTTACCACTACCTATAAATTGGAATTAAGCCAGAACAACAAAGAACTATCTAACAAAAAAATGTCACTACGTGCTTTGTTGTTCGTCCTTAATGCTACATCCTGCGTGGAAGAAATCTAATCAGTATCCGAAATGACCATTATATAAGCATTTAGTGATACTACCTGTTTGATTACCGATCAATTTGAGCAGTTTTTACCAAATTTCCTGATTTTCATGGCTTATTGCCCAATTATTGATAGAAATACATAAATAATCATTATTTTTCAGCATAAACGTTTTATATTATACTTTGATGAAAGATTTCTCTCAGTACTGATGCTTAATATAATAATTTATAAACAACCAATTTTAAGGAGTTAATAAAAGCAGATTTGATCTTTTACCACAGAGGATACAGAGGAAAGTAATGTAAAATTGAAAATGTAAAATGTAAAATTAGAAGATAAAGATATTCTTAATCAAGTTATCAACGTTCTATGTTTTAGAAGATTTACAACCGCGAAAGACTCGAAAAAGAGAAGAATTTGTTCATTCTGCTGGTGGTAAAGTTCGTAGATCAAACTTTCCAGTTTGATTATAAAAAAGACTTAATCTGGAAAGATTAAGCTACATCATCCCCGCTAGACCGTGATTATCTTTGTGCAATAGGATTTTATAAATAACTTGGTTTCAGGTTTTGCCCATAGCTGGCGATAAAGTTCGTAGATCAAACTTTCAAGTTTGATTATAAAAAAGACTTAATCTGGAAAGATTAAGCTACATCATTCCCGATAGACCGTGATTATCTTTGTGCAGTAGGAATTTATAAATAGCCCGGTTTCAGGTTTTGCCATAGCTGTTTATTAAGTCGTAGATCAAACTTTCCAGTTTGATTAAAATAAACTTAATCTAGAAAGATTAAGCTACACCATTCCCGATAGACCGGGATTATCTTTATGCAGTAGGATTTTATAAATAACTTGGTTTCGGATTATGCCATCTCTGACGATTAAGCCGTAGATCAAACTTTCCAGTTTGATTATAAAAAGACTTAATCTGGAAAGATTAAGCTACGATGGTTTGCCGTTTCTTAAATATCCCATAAGTATGCTTTATAGCGTTCTTCAGGCAGCATATATTCTCCTTGCAGATTTCAATATTTCAGTGCGGCGATAGGGATTTTTTAAACTTCCTTTTTCTACCAGATCAATTTTTCGGTTGAATAGCTTTTCATCTTCCTGCAAATCACATAAATCAAAGTAAGAGAGAGCAGCTCCTTTCTGGAACGATACTAAAATATCAATATCACTATGTGCATTGAAATCACTACGTAGCACAGAACCAAAAAGGGCTAATTCCTGGATCATGAAAAATGTCACTACTTCAACAAAATCAATTTTCTTTTTCAGCTATGATTTTCTGTACAATACCTTGAACATCGAAGTAAACATGCAGGCTTTGTGATTTAATTGTGGAAGTGTCCAATCCTACAGAAGGAGATGTATATGTCCAGGACCAGACCTCAGACAAATCTTCTTCACCTTCACCAAAATCTTTTAAGGTTGTGGGAAAAAGAGCTTTGCCAGAAGGTTCACCCAAAATTTGAAAAACCTCTGCTTTTGTAGATGAATTTCTAACAATATTATTCTTGGCATTGAAATTGAAAATAGTTTCATCTTCTTTGAAGCCACTGACATGGATATAAGCATTCAGTTTGTCATCTTTGAATTCCAGCCATAAAAGACGAGCTTGAACAGAAACCATGCTTCCTGATGCGTATAAATACTGAATTACTTCAAAATCTCCATCATTATTTGAGATAGATTTCGATGAACCGGGACCACCAAGCATTGATTCAGCTTCACTTTTGGTAGTTTCTCCCAGAACAAGGTCTTTTATTCTTAAATAATGAAAATTCTGACCAATAACCGCACAGCTTAGCAAGAGAGAACAAACCATAACAATCAATAGGATTTTCTTCATAATACCTCCAAAATTTTTCCTTATCTGATTCGAGCAATTAATGCTTTGCTTAAAACTTTTGAGTGTTTTACTCATGGTTTCAATATAAATAGGGGATTAAAAATCACCCACAAGATAAAAATATAAAATATAAAAAAGAAGACATCCGGTCAAGCAAAAAATCTGAGTCATATAATGAAATCTATAGAAAGCAAATTAAGATATATGACAGTTCACGATAAACTGCTATTCAAGTTATTGTTCAAATTAAAACATATGAAAAGTAGTATTAAGTTGTTAGTTGTTTACCCATTCTTTGAGCAAGTCATTGATTATATGATACTGGCATAGCTCCGAAATCAAAATTGAATTTCTACTTCATAAAGACAAGTGGAGATTAGCCTGGGTCTGCCCCTATTGTGATTTATTTCATGATCTGTGAAAATTCTTGACAGCGGATTTAAGTTATTTGCTATCTTACCTCATAATTGAGGTAAGATTTATGGAAAAGATGTACCGTTTACTTAATAAAGCTGCTGGTGGGCAGAGATTTAATGCTGAAGATAAGGAAGCAGCAATTGAACTTTTTGATGAGATACTGCCTATGTTGGAAAGTCGGCAGAATCCTCCTGATTTTAAACTCGGCAGTGGGCAGATAGCAACTGGTGCTACTGGCAGGATAGCTTTAAATGCCTATTATCAGCTTTTGGGTAGATTTACTTATGGAAAAAAATTTACCAGACTTAATGGAGATCTGGCATACTGGAATATGTATCTTGGTTATTGTATTATGCGGGGTTATTTTGAAGGTCGCCGTGAAAAGGGGTTCTATTGTTGCTCCACCTGCACCTTATCAGTATTTCCCTTATATTGCACCGACGCTTTACCAGATTTTGATTGTGCTCAGCTAAAACAGAATATTCTGGAAGGTATAATAAACAGAACTGGGACTTTCAGCAGAAATTTCAATCAGAAATATGCTGACTGGGTATTGCAGTTTGCTGAATTGGGATAGGTCCAATTCCCATAAATAGGTTAAATTTGGGGATTACATTCCCGGTATTTAGTTGAATCTTGGGGATTGCAATCCCATAATTACACATTTTTTATTTGACAAAAATCCTTCTCATGACAGTTATGTCATTGAGGTGAAATATGATAAGCAGAACTATAATACCTAATCTTAGCAAATATATGCATAAGAGCAGAGCGATCATCATTTATGGAGCACGCAGAACAGGAAAAACCACTATTTTAAATGCATTGGCAGAATCACTAAATAATATCCATTATATAAATTGTGATTTAATAGATGGTCAGGAATCCTTTAATTTCAGGAATATAGATGAAATAAAATTGAAATTTGGTCGTTATTCATATCTACTGATTGATGAGGCTCAAAGGGTAAGAGATATTGGGATAAAACTAAAAAGCATTATTGATAACCTGAGTGATCTGCAGATAATAGTAACTGGTTCATCAGCTCTGGAATTATCAAATTCCATGATCGAACCTTTAACCGGCAGGAAATTTGAGTTTATCTTAACCCCGCTATCCCTGGAGGAATTGTATGAATATGAAGGGATTGATGCGGTAAAATCTGGATTGCAGCAGCGTTTGATCTACGGGAGTTATCCAGAAGTTTATCTCGAAAAGACTATGCCAGAGGAGATAATCAAAGAAATAGCAGGTTCATATTTATTTAAAGATATGCTAATATATCAGGAGATCAAGCGTCCTGAACTTCTGCGGAAATTGTTGATTTCATTGGCTTTGCAAATAGGCAAAGAAGTTTCCACAACAGAACTTGCAAATACTGTAGGCTTGGATCGCAAGACAGTAGAAAAATATTTGTCATTGATGGAACAAAGCTATATTATTTATCGATTGGGTTCTTTTAAGAGAAATCTCAGGAATGAGTTGAAACGGGCAAATAAATATTATTTCTGGGATAATGGGATCAGAAATTCGCTGATCAATAATTTTAACCGGCTGGAAATTCGCGATGATGCAGGAGCTTTGTGGGAAAATTATCTGATAACTGAGAGACGAAAAATGATGCTGAATAAACGGGCAAGTTTTGAGCATTACTTCTGGCGCACAACCACACAGCAGGAGATTGATTTGATCGAAGTGGAAAATGGTGAGATCAGAGCTTATGAAATCAAATGGAATCCCAGAAAGAAAGTGAAATTTCCACTTGCATTTACAAAAGGATATGAGCTGGCAGAAACATATATTCTGAATCGGGAAAACTATCTGGAAATTATGCTTAAAGGAGTATAAATTATGAATAAAATTATTATTGTTGTATTCTTATTATGTATAATGTTTCTCAGTGGGCAGCCATTACCTGAAAAGGTCATGGTGGGTTACTGGCATAACTGGGGGTATTCGCCTAATTCCATATTGCTGTCTGAAATCACGGATGCTTTTGATGTGATAAATATTGCCTTTGCTACTCCTACTGAACCTTATGGTTCTACAATGCAGTTTACTCCCGATGCTGGCATTTATCCCAGTGTGGATGATTTTATTGCTGATATTGGCTGGCTGCATGATCAGGGGAAGAAAGTGGTTATATCAATTGGTGGTGCTAATGATCCGGTTTCTTTGCTGACAGCAGGTGAAGTGAATGATTTCGTGAATTCCATGAGCAGTATCATTACCACCTACGGATTTGACGGCATAGATATTGATCTGGAGGGTGGTTCTGTATCACTTGATGTGGGAGATAATGATTTCCGCTTTCCTACTACTGCCAAAATCGTGAATATGATCGATGCCCTTACTCAACTGACCGATCAGATGCCATCACTTCTATTGACAACAGCTCCTGAAACGGCTTATGTGCAGGGTGGATATGGTACTTATGCAGGTATCTGGGGTGCATATCTGCCGATTATTCATGCTTTACGTGACCGATGGGATATTGTGCAAGTGCAGCATTATAATACGGGTTCCATGTATGGGCTGGACGGCAATCTTTATGATCCGGCGACAGCAGATTTTCACGTTGCCATGGCTGAAATGCTGATGGCGGGTTTTAATGTAGATGTGGGGGGAAGCAATATCTTCTTTGAACCCCTGCTGCCATGTCAGGTGGCAATTGGTTTACCTGCATCCCCAAATGCTGCTGGAACTGGTTATACAACACCATTAGTTGTTCAGGAAGCGCTTGATTACTTAATTATGGGTTACTCCTTTGGAGGAACATATCAGCTTGCCAATCCTGACGGTTACTATGGCTTTCGAGGATTAATGACCTGGTCAATCAATTGGGATGCAGATAATAATTTTGAGTTTTCTTCCAGCCACAGGTTGTATTTAGATAATTTTATAAACCCTGGGGTAATCCCACCGGAAAATATTACTGCTGTTGTGAATGGCTATGATGTAATGATAAACTGGGATCCAAGCCCATACGATTTTGTTGACTATTTTGTTTACAGGAATTGGGCTCATATAGTAACAACTTCGGATACAACCTATATCGATTATGGTTTATTTGTTGGAACATATTCCTATGGTGTTTCTGCAATAACAGATGAAGGTGCATCGGAGATTGTCTGGGCGGATGATGTAGTGATAGAAGTAATAATCGATCCACCGTTTAACTTGCAGGTAGATCCATTCACGGGTATATTTAGCTGGGAACTATACTCAGATGTTACTGGCTTTAATGTTTACCTGGATGAAAATGTGGTGGGCTATACTACTGCCAGAAACTGGCTGTTTGAAGATTTGGTAAATGGTCAGGAATACCTTGGCGGTGTGCAGGCGGTATATGAAGATAATACATCAGAAATCGTTGATATTATATTTACTTATATGGAAACTGGTATTAGCGAAGAAGTATTAACAGCCAGAATCATGGGAAATTATCCCAATCCATTTAATCCTTCAACCACAATAACATATTTTCTACCTGTTCAGCAGAAAATAGATATCTCAATATATAATGTAAGGGGAGAAAAGGTAATCAGGCTGGCGAATGGAGTACAAAAAGCAGGCTCTCACACTGCACTCTGGAATGGAGAGGATGAAAAGGGTAATGGCTGTTCCAGCGGAGTTTTTTATATCAGGCTGAAAACAGAAACATTGAGCAATAATAAAAAGATACTTCTACTGAAATAGAATAGGATATATATAGAAGACTCAAAGACCGGTGGGCTAATTAGCAATCGAATAGTATGACTGCTAAATAATCTTGACAACCTGGCAGGGATTCAAAAAGTTGGTGACATAAAAACTAAGAACGAAAAGGAGTGTTAAGATGGCAGAACAGAAAAAAGGTCACGGCAAGCTGTCGATCCACACAGAGAATATATTTCCGATAATTAAGAAGTGGTTATATTCCGAGCATGATATTTTCCTGCGGGAGCTTGTTTCAAATTCCGTGGATGCGATGAGCAAACGTACCGCTATAGAGCCGGAGCTTGATAGAGAACAACTTAAGATAGAGATCAAGAGTGATAAGAAGGCAAAAACCCTTCAGATCATTGATAATGGAATAGGAATGACTCGTGAAGAGGTAAAAAAATACATCAATCAGATAGCCTTTTCCGGTGCAGAAGAATTTGTTGATAAATATAAAGAGAAACAAAATGCCATAATCGGACACTTTGGACTGGGTTTTTATTCAACTTTTATGGTATCTGATAAGGTGACCATTGATACTCTTTCCCGTGAAGAGGGAGCTGAGCCAGCTTACTGGGAATGTGAAGGAGATATCAAGTTCAAGACGGATATCGGCAAGCATAAGGAAGTTGGAACCACAGTAACGCTTTATCTGAATAGCGATAGCGAAGAATATCTGGAAGACAGCAAATTGCGTGAACTGGTGGAGAAATACAGTAATTTCATGCCATTCCCGATCTATATCAATAAGGAAAAAGAGCCGGTAAATCAGAAGGAAGCCCTGTGGAACAAGCAGCCTAAGGACGTAACCGATGAGGAATATAAGGAATATTATAAGAAGATGTATCATGACTGGCAGGATCCACTTTTCTGGCTGCATCTTAACGTAGATTATCCCTTTAACCTAAAGGGTATCCTTTATTTCCCGGCTATCAGCAATCAGCTTGATATCAATCGTGGCAGTGTGAACCTGTATTGCAATAACGTGTTTGTGGCAGATAACCTTAAGGGCTTCATTCCGGAATTCATGATGCTGCTTAAAGGTGGAATTGATATTCCTGATATCCCTTTGAATGTATCAAGGAGCTTTTTGCAGAATGATAAGCAGGTGCAAAAGATCACTGGTTATATCGTCAAGAAAGTGGCAGACAGTCTTAAGGAAGTTTTTGAGAGTGACCGCAAGCGCTATGAAGGATTTTGGAAAGATATTCAGAATTTCATTAAATATGGCTTTGTAACTGATGATAAATTCTTAAAGGCCATGAAAGATCATCTGATTTTTAAAAGCACCAATGATGACTGGGTGACTCTGCAGGAATATCTGGATCGTAATGAGCAGGAAGGTGAAGAGAAAAAAGTATATTATGCCAATGGAACAGATCTGCAGGTGAGTTATATAGAGATGATGAAACAGCAGGGACTGGAAGTGATCTATAGTGATTCAGTGATAGATAATCACGTATTCCAGAAACTGGAAATGGAAGAGAGCAAGGTAAAATTTGTTCGCGTGGACAGCGAGATCAATGATAACCTGGTGGAAGCAGACAAAGCTGAGGTAGCAGATGCCCAGGGACACACCAGCAGCGAACGCCTGCAGGACATCTTTGACCGCACGCTTAATCCCGATGTGGAAGCAAGTTTCAGTAAAGATGATTATGCTAAATTCATCAAAGATCACCAGGAAGCAGTAAACACTTTGGCTCCGCATATCCGTAATGAAAATGATTTTACCTATATTAAAATATTTGACCTGAATCCTAATGAACAGGATAAACTGGGTGCCGGCTGGTCAGAATTGCGTCAAAAAGCCTATCTGGAAGTGACAACTAAAGTGAAACATCTTAAATCAGGTGAAATCCCTGCCATGATAGTTTTTGATGAACAGATGCGCAGGATGCAGGAAATGAATACTATGTTCACTGGAGATGGTTTTGATATGCTGCGTCATCATACCCTGGTGGTTAATGCAGAAAATGAGACAGTGCAGAAAGTGCTTGATCTGGGTGATAATAATGAAACTGAAAAGGTAGAATTAGTGGTAAATTATCTGCATGAACTGGCATTACTGGAACAAAAGCAGTTCAGTGGCAAAGAATTGCAGAAATTCATCAACCGCAGTAATGAGATTTTGAAGCTGGTTAATTAAGAAATTCGATCAGGTGCGAATAGCCCTGAGATAATAGATGGTCGTGCATTCAACCCCGCAGGAAAGAATCCTGCGGGGTATTTTTTATAAAACTGGAAATCGGGCATTTCCCTGTTTTAGATAACAATATTACCTCATAACGCTAGATAATAAAAGATTTACAGGTGTATTTATTTTACAATTCATCTTAACCCTGAAAGGGTGATACTGTAATAGCCATAGGTGAAACCTATGGGACAAATGAACGCAAATGTCTTCCACCCCTTCCCGCTTTCGGCTTTGCCGAAAGCGGGAAGGGGTGGGGTTTTAGATATCTTCTCAATCCATGGGTTTCACCCATGGCTATTATTGTTCAACCCTTTCAGGGTTTTTCT
Organism: Candidatus Stygibacter australis; assembly: GCA_030765845.1. Lineage (NCBI taxonomy): Bacteria > Pseudomonadati > Candidatus Cloacimonadota > Cloacimonadia (SeqCode) > Cloacimonadales (SeqCode) > Candidatus Stygibacter > Candidatus Stygibacter australis. The sequence continues at coordinate 10,322 of JAVCDJ010000193.1, read as the reverse complement.
AACCGGATGATATTCAAATTTCTGGGGGATGCGTATTTTAATTAAATGGGAAATTACTTGACTATCCAGAGAGGTAATTGATAAACTTTCTTTTGATAAATGGAGGTACTGATGAAAAACGCTAAAATTATATTTACTTTGCTTTTAATCGCATTACTGGTAGTTGTTTCCAGTTGTGGTAAGAAAGCTGAGGAAGAACCAAAATCTCTGGTGGAAGAGAAATCAACTGAAATAGAAAAAGAAGAAACAGTCATCCCTGAACCAGAACAACCAGCCGTTGTGGAAGAAGTGAAGAAGAAAGAAGTAAAACCTGAAAAGCCAGTAGATACTGGAGCAAAGGTATTTGAAGTTCAAGTTCTGTCACTTACAGATCGTTACTCTGTGGAACTGCAGCAGGAAGCTATGCTTAAGAAGGGTGTGAGAACATATATCAGTGAATATATCAAGGATGGTGAAAAATATTACCGTCTGCGACTGGAAGGCAAATACAGCCGCCATGGAGCTGAAGAGATCGGAGAAAAGGTCAAACGTGATTTCTGGGGGATTATTGATTACTGGATAGTAAAAACAGGTTAGATTTTTTACCTGTCCAGAAAATTTATTCTGGCATCATTTAGTGATTCAAATATCGGGAATACATGCTCAATTTCTGAAATCTGCAGAACCTTGCGGATATTAGGAGAAATATTGATCAGGCATAATTTCTTGCTTTGAGCATCAAGAGCACGGAATATTCCCACCATGTTCCCAATCCCGGCACTATCAATAAATGATACCTGCTTAAGGTTGAGAATAAAATAATCGGCTTCAGAAAAATACTCTTTTCTTATAAGAGGATTGTTTTGACAAAACTCAAAATCTATTGAGTCTCTGTAGGTGATTACACATACATTATTTTCGCATAAATATTCCGGCTTCATATAATTAATCCTTAATAATTTCTGGATTATATTTATTAAAATAGCTTCTTGCTGTCAAATAAATCTTGATATTTTATGTAATTAGTTATCTAAAAATCCATACTGAAGATAATCTAATAAATTTCCAGCTTGACGAAAAACTATAATTATTTTTACTAATTCAAAATAAGTTTGGAGGTAATTGTGAGAAAAGTCTTAGTTTTATTTATTTTTGTAGTATTGTTAATGGGTGTAATGAATGCTGAAACAAAGTTAAGCATGGAGTTATGGAGTCGCTGGAGCTATCTGATGCTGGATGGAGCAGATGAAGCATTACAAAACGAACTGTCCCTGGCACGTGGTTATTTTGGATTGGAACAGAAATTCACTGATCAGATCAGTGGTAGATTCCTGGCTGACTTTTTCAGCAAGGGAGCTACAGCTTTAGAGAGTGACGAGATGATAAGCAATGATGGAGCAGGATTGAAGCTTAAGCTTGCTTACGTGAAATTCTCGGATATTCTGTGGAAAAATTCAAACCTTATTGCTGGTTTGCAGTTAACCTATTTTGGTACTCTTTATGATTGGGGTTATGCAACTATTGACCTCAATCCTACTGATATGTATGGCTTTGTATCATCGTGTGATTATGGAATAACTCTGGGTGGCACATTACCTATGGGAATCTGCAAATATCACCTTGGAGTATATAATGGAGAAGGTTACACCAAATCTGGGAACCAGATAGATAATAATATGGCATATCTGGGAGATCTGCGCATCACTCCTTTTGAAGGAATCACTTTGGGCGGTTCATATTACATGAATCCTGCTGACGGCATTTATTATAATGGCGTAGGTGAAGAAATTGATTATGATATTGCCTATAATAAAATGGCAGGATTTGTACGCATCAACATGTTCAAAGGTCTTGATCTCTGGGCACAGTATCTATCCAGATCCCTCACAACTGAAGACTGGAATATTATGGAAGAAGCATCAGAAGAGACTGATCTTATTACAACTGCCCTGTCAATCATGCCGATCATCAATATTAAAGAATTCACAGACGTTGATGCTGAGCTTGTTTTCCGCTATGACATTTATGATGACAACACAGATATGGATGATGACGTGTTGGGGTCAATGGCACATGATCTGATGATTGCAGGAATCAATTATTATCTTTTACGTGATGATGCAGGAAAGGCAAAGATGTGGGTACAGGCAAATTATTCCATGATGAATTACAAGTATGAAGATTATACAGATGCCAGCATTATCAAAATTCAATTACGCTGGAAATTTTCTGAATTGCTCAAATAAGCGATTTATTCTTTAAAGATATGGGGCTGAGGACAGATTTAAGTCTGCGCAGCCCTTTTTCTTTTAACTGTCGGCATTTTTCGCGAGTAATATTCAATTTTTCGGCAATTTCATTCAGCGTAAGCTGTTCTTCAAAAGAAAGCGAGAGCACAATCTTTTCCAGCTCTGGCATTTTATCAGGCAGTTTTAATTTCTCTTCATTTTCGCTATATTCATATTTTTCATCTGCTGCCGTGATATCTTCATTAAGTTCGGAGGAATTCAGATGATGCTTATGCTCGCTATTAATTGCATCGATGATGCGTTTTTTGATCCAGTAGGCAGCATAAGTAGTTAATTTTGCCCCTTTTTCGGGGTCATACCGCTGCATTGCCTCCCATAAACCAATCATTCCTTCCTGCACCAGATCATCATAAGGCAGACCGGAATATCTGTATTTGCTGGCAATACTCTTCACAAAAGGCAGGTAATCTTCGATCTTGATGTCTTTCATTTTATTCTATAGGGATGCTTATCTTGAAGCTGGTACCAGAATTAAGGATGCTTTTCACTGATATTTCTCCATTATACAATTGCACTATATGCTTCACAATACTGAGCCCCAGTCCAGTTCCTCCTGACTTGCGAGAGCGTGATTTATCTACCACAAAGAACCTCTCAAATATCCGCGAGAGAAAATTTTCTGGAATTCCCAGTCCTGTATCAGCACATGTAAAGATCAATTGGTTATTTTCTACTACGAGTGACAGCGTGATCACTCCCTGAGCAGTATATTTTATGGCATTGTCAATCAGATTATTTACCATCTGCTCAAAGCGGTAAAGATCAATTGAAGCATAAATATTAGGATCATAATCTCTATTCAAAATCAGATTTTTAGCTTCAATCCTGCTTTTAAAAATATTACTGGAATTATCAAGCAAGGCAGACACATTAGCCAGTTCACGATCCAGTGAAGAGATTTCTTCCAGAGAAGCCAGGCTGAGGATATCATTTACAATGAAGGTCAGCCGCTGATTATTGCGCTCAATTGCCTGCAAAATATTCTCATTTTCCGGTGATAGATTCCCTTGCAGCAGTTCAGTGTAACCCTTTATAGAAGCCAGTGGAGTTCTCAATTCATGCGAAGCATTGATCACAAAATCACGCTTTACCTTTTCCAGTTGCCGGATGGGCGTGATGTCATGCAGCAGGATGATAATGCTGTCATTTTCCTGCGGGAAGTAGATGGACATGTGGCAGATGTGCTGGCGAATCGTTACTTCTTTCATCTCAGCTTTTTGATTGGTAATGGCATCCTTGATGATCTGATTGATCTCTACATTACGGAAAATCTCCCAGTAATGTTTATCAGTAGGGTCTTCTATATCTAAAAAACGTGAAAATGCCTTATTGGCAAGAGTGATCTTTTCTGTGCCGGTATCTATCACCCAGATGAGTTCATTGATATTATCGATAATATTACGCAATGATTCCTTTTGAGCCGAGATTTCCTGCACCAGAAGCTCGATCTTATCTGTCATGGTATTAAAACTCATGGAAAGATCATAGATTTCATCTCGCGAACTGGGATTTAATCTGCCGGAAAAATCACCGCCAGCAAGTTTGCGGGTGGCAATTGCCATCTTTTTAATGGGATTTATGAAACTTCTGGAGATGAAATAAGTAAGGATCAAAGAGATTATTAGACCGAACAGCAGATATTTAGTCATATCCTGAGAAAGTGATTTTTGCAATTCCTCAATCTGATAATCATAGAAACTCAAGCGTAAAAAGCCTACTGACTCATTATCAAGCATGATCCTGTCTGCAAAATAGAGCATTTTATGGTTTACAGAAGTAGAAAATCGCCAGGCAAAACCAGAACCATTAGCCAGAGCAGCAAGAACCTCTGGACGATTAGCATGATTTTCCAGCGTTTCCTTATCTTTATCAGAATCTGCTCTCACATTTCCTTCCAGATCAATATAAGTGATCCTGATCTGAGCTTGTAATTCTTTCACATATTTATCAAGCCCCTCAAAATCTTCAGCAATCACATATCCCATAACAGTGGATTTGATGATGTTCTCATATTCTGCCAGATAATGCCTGGAAGCATCCAGATAATTGCTATTCACATTTTTATAGGTGAAAATAAAAAAGATGATCGCAAAAATCAAGAATACAGAAAGAAAACTCCAGAAAAGTTTAGTAAATAATTTCATTTATTTTATAACTCCAGTTTATATCCCACACCGCGGACATTTTTAATGATCCTGCCGGCATCTCCCAGCTTTTCACGCAAATTGCGGATATGAACATCTATAGTGCGGTCTATCACGATCTTATCATTACCCCAGAGATGATCCAGTATCTGATTGCGTGAATACACCCAGCCCGGATGCATTGCCAGCAGATGGATAATATTAAATTCAGTAGTAGTCACACTGATTATCTCATCATTTACACGCACCTGATATTTCTGGGGGTCAATAGTTATTTCATTATTCAGTTTGATCACTGTAGTACCAATTGGCTGATTTGATCTTCTGAGCACTGCCTTGATCCTTGCTATCAATTCCCGCGGTGAGCTCATCTTATCCAGATAATCATCAGCTCCCAGTTCCAGTCCCAGTATCTTATCCATTGATTCGCCACGCGCTGTGAACATAATGATAGGTATATGTTTAGTTTTTTGCTGGTTTCTGATTATCTTGCAAATATCAAAGCCATCATAATCCGGCAGCATCAGATCAAGCACGATCAAGTCTGGCTCTTCTGTTTTGAGATATTCCAGCAGACTCCTGCCATCCTCAAAACATACCGAGCTAAATCCTGATTTACTCAAATTCAACTCTAATAACTGCAGAATATCCGGCTCATCATCTACTACTGCAATAACCTTTTTCATATCTTCTCCTTAGCACTGCAAGAATACATCCAGCATTTAATATCTACGAGAAATATGTCAATTCTAAATAAAGCTACTGTTAATTTACGGTTAAGAACGACCCCTACCCTCAAAAATAGACTAAATGGACACTATGGACAAAATAGACTAAATAGACACCAAAGAAATCATGTCCAAATTGTCCATTCAGTCCATACTGTCCATAAAGTCCATTTTGTTGAGAAAAAATTCCTCCGTTAACACAGCCTTAACAAATCACTAATTTTCAGTTAACATGCCACTCGTAGATATAGGGCAAAGGGAAATAGATTTCCGCATTCACAAGGAGGAAATGTGAAAAAAAGAGTAATTTTCTTAGTTTTAATTATAATGCTGGTGAGCATTGCCAGTGCTGAGACCAAGCTCAGTATGGAATTATGGAATCGCTGGACTTACAAGATGGTAGATGGAGCAGATGATGCATCTGCAAATGGCTTTTCATTTAATCGGGGTTATTTTCGTTTAGAACCCGTATTCAGTGGCAATATCAAGGGTCGTTTCAATCTTGATTTCTTTAGTGATGATGGTGCTGCAGATGGTGCTGGTATTAAATTGAAATATGCTTACCTTGATTTCTCTAATTATCTGTGGAAAGATGCCAAGTTCACATTTGGACTTATGAAGACTTATTTTGGCACTATCTACAGCTCTGAATATGAAACTATTGATAAAGACCCTGCTGACAAATACAAATTTGCTTCTTCTACAGATTATGGTTTTGGCATCAGTGGTTACCTGCCCCGGGGATATGGTTCTTATGATGTAGCAGTTTATAATGGAGAAGGCTACAAAAAGACTGGTGACGCTATAGACACTAATATGGCTTTTCTGCTGAATCTGCGTGTAGTTCCTGTAGTAGGTCTTGAAGTAGGTGGCTCTTATATGATGGATAAGGTATATTATGAAGACCTTGCTGAAGATGAAGATATTTCTAAGATGGCAGCAGTTGCCCGAATTACCATGCTTCCGAATATCGATATCAGAGCTCAATATCTTACCCGCACGCATTCCTTGGCTGGTCAGGATAGTACAGCAAATGCAATATCAATCATGCCGATAGTTAACCTTTCAGACTTAACAAATATTGATCTGGAATTAGTGCTGCGCTATGACATGTATGATGACAATGCCGATGTTGATAATGATACAGAAGATTCTGGAGCATATAATACCATGATCGCTGGCGTGAATTACTTCATGATGCGTGACAGCAAGAATGCTCCAAAATTATGGGTACAGGCTAATTATCAGATGAAAGATAACATATATAAAGAAAAAGATGATGAAACAGAGATGTTAGTGCAATTACGCTGGAAATTCTCAGGCGTAATCGACTAAATAAGGAGATGATAATGAATAACTTAACAAGAATATTAGTAGTAGCTGCCCTGATGACCCTGGTTATCTTTCCCGCCTTTGCTGGTAAAAATGCAAACAGTCTGACAATTGCCGGTTCCACAACTGTGCTTCCTATAGCTCAGAGCTGTGCCGAAGCGTATATGAATGCCCATCCAGAAGCAGATATATCTGTTCGTGGCGGCGGTTCATCTGTAGGTATTGCCAATATTATGGCAGGAACAGCAGATATTGGTGATGCTTCTCGGCATGCCAAAACCAAAGAAATCGTTCAGGCAAGATCACAAGGTATCAATCTGGTGGAAAATGTGGTTGCCAATGATGCCATAGCAATAGTGGTAAACCCATCTAATGGCGTAAATGCTCTCACTATCGAGCAGGTGCAGGGAATATATAGCGGCAGCATTAGTAACTGGAAAGATCTTGGTGGAGCTTCAAAGCCAATCGTAATAGTTAGCCGTGACGTATCCTCAGGAACTTTTGAAGTTTTCAATGAAAAAGTGATGAGTGACGCTCAGGTGGTAGATAGTGCTTTGATGCTGGCATCTAATAATGCCGTGGCAACCACTATAAAAGATACTCCAGGTGCAATTGGTTATGTGGGTATTGGCTATCTTACCAGCAGCGTAAAAGGTCTTAAGATCAATGGCGTGATGCCCAGTAAAGAAACTGTTCTCAATAAGCAATATCCTATCGCCCGTACTTTGCACATGTACACAAATGGCAGACCGCGTGGCATGGCAAAGAAATATATCGACTTCGTACTCTCAGCAGAAGGACAGAAATTAGTCGAAGAAAATGGATTCATAGGTCTCCAGTAACCTTACATTCAGTGAGAAGGAATCCCACTTATATTTTTAAGTGGGATTCCCGATTGTTAAGGGAAAAAATTAATGAATAATTATAAAGAGAAATTATTTAAGGCAATCACCTATACGGCTGCCTTATTTACGATTATTTTTCTATTTGGGATCATTGCCAGTATTTTTTATGGAGGTGCGCCCGTGATCACCCATGATCTGGGTCCATTACCCATAGAGGGAAAGCAGCGGAAATTTCAGCGTCCCTGGCAACTTATGGAAAAAGAAAAAAGCCAGAGAGCTTATTGCGAGGTTTATATAGATAATTTACCGGCAACTACGCAGGATGAAGTGGCTGCTTTCATTGATGGAGAATGTCGGGCAGTAGCAAAAATAAAAGATAAAGATGGGCTGTCACTTGCTGTTCTGGATATTCAGGCAGAGGCAGCAGAATCAGGGAAGATCATAAATTTTGCCATCTATGATCATAGCAGTAATGATGTATTTACGGCATTGGGAGTAGCTATTTTAGATTTCAGTGAAGAAATTGGAGAATCAGAATATCCCATTCTTTGCGAAAGCGGTTCACCATATGTTTCACCGGATTTGACATCTAATGAAAGTAATATCTATATTGGTGGTGAACCCCAGATATTTCTGCGACCATGGCTGATATCACATCCCGATGGAGCAGGCATCACAACAGCCTATTGTGAGATAAATATAGATGGGAAACCAGCAGCAACAGGAGAAGTTGGAGCTTTTGTGAATGGAAAATGCCGCGGTACTGCGGTTATTACCAGGAAAGGGAAAAAATCAATTGCTACATTGAAAATATTTGGTTCAAAAAATGAGATAATCCAGTTTGCTGTCTGGGATGCCTCCCCAAAAGAGGTACTCGGCATAAATTTCACTACCAGCACTAACCCAGGCGGAGAAATTGGTAATTCTCCTGATAAGTCGTTGATTATTCAGTATTTTTCCAAGCTTAAGGATTTCGTTTTTGGCTTTTCCTGGCATCCCACTTCTACCCCCGGCAAATTTGGGATTCTCACGCTTATAGTCGGTTCTCTGCTGGTAACGCTGGGAGCTCTGGTGTTTGCTGTTCCCTTTGGGGTGGGTTCAGCTATATATATATCAGAAATTGCCAGTCCCAGAATGCGCGAGATCATCAAACCGGTAATAGAGCTTTTGGCTGGAATACCTTCTGTTGTATATGGACTTTTTGGCATGGCATTTCTGGCTCCTATGCTGATGAAATGGTTTCATCTAAATGCGGGGCTAAATATCCTCAATGCTTCAATAATTCTCGGAATAATGGTGATCCCCATCATCTCAAGTATGAGTGAAGATGCACTTTCCATGGTACCAAAAAGTCTCAGGCAGGCTTCCTTTGGTCTGGGGGCTAATCGCTGGGAAACAATTATGAAAGTTACTTTACCGGCTGCAAAAACCGGCGTGGCAGGCAGTATTCTACTGGGTTTTGGCAGGGCGATTGGTGAAACTATGGTGGTGATCATGGTTGCTGGCGGTTCTCCTCAATTCCCTAAATCAATTTTTCAATCTGTGCGACCCATGACCTCTGCCATTGCAGCGGAAATGGGTGAAACGGCTCATGGCACCATGCACTTTCATGCTTTATATGGCATCGCAGTAGTTCTATTTTTGATTACTTTTATAACTAATCTCACCTCAGAGCTGGTATTTCACCGGAGGAAGAAATGATAAAGGCAATACCTGTGAAAATTAATATCAGAAAAATATCCGATCTGGCAGGAGTTAATCTGCTCAGATTCTTTATCATCATTACTGCTTTCTTCCTGATCAGCTTCCTGTATATAATTTTCTCCCGTGGTGGACAAGTGATATCCTGGGAATTTATCACCAAAGGTCCCGTTGACAGCATGACTGCCGGGGGTATATATCCCGCAATAGTAGGAACTTTCTGGCTGACCATACTCTCCATCGCTTTTGCGCTGCCTTTGGGAATATTAACTGCCATATATCTGGTGAGTTATGCCAAACCCTACTGGTTTGTGCGCATGGTGAGGATAGCTGTGAACACTCTGGCTGGAATACCCTCGATCATTTATGGATTGTTTGGCATGACGGTTTTCGTGCAGATATTGCACATGGGTGTGTCTCTTCTGGCTGGTTCTCTCACGCTGGGTATCCTGGCATTGCCGGTAATCATAAACACCTCTGAAGAAGCTTTCCGGCAGGTGCCTAAATCATTTCGGGAAGCATCCCTCGCTCTGGGTGCCACAGAAAGACAAAGTATTATGCGAGTAATACTACCTGCGGCACTGCCAAACATCCTTACAGGCACAGTGCTCTCTATTGGCAGAGTAGCTGGAGAAACTGCTCCCATACTCTTTACTGCCGCAACTTTTTATTCTCACAGACTGCCAAAATCTGTCATGGACGAAGTGATGGCTTTACCCTATCACATTTATGCTCTGATGACTGAAGGTGCTCATCCTGCCCAGCAGATTCCCATTGCTTATGGAACTGCTCTGGTGCTGCTGGCTCTGGTGCTGTTTGTGAGTACAATTGCAATTATAATAAGATATAGAATAAGGAAAAACAGGAAATGGTAGATAACACAGCTCATATTAATGCCCGTAACCTCAATCTCTGGTTTGACACCAAGCAGGTGCTGCATAATGTAAATTTCCCCGTCTATAACAAAAAGATCACAGCACTGATAGGACCATCCGGCTGCGGTAAATCGACTCTTCTGCGCTGCTTTAACCGCATGAATGATCTCATTCCCACCTGCCGTATCAAAGGCGAGATCAGTCTGTATAACCAGAATATTTACGATAATAAAGTGGATGTGACGGAGATCAGAACCAAGGTCGGGATGGTTTTTCAGCAGCCTAATCCCTTCCCCAAATCCATCTTCAATAACGTTGCCTATGGCTTGCAGCTCCGCAGAATGAAGAAAAGCCGCATCAGCGAAATTGTGGAAGAAAGCCTTAAAGGTGCCTGGATTTGGGACGAAGT
>JAVCDJ010000192.1 GCA_030765845.1 Candidatus Stygibacter australis | reverse complement strand
ACTTTCAAACTCAACCCTCCACTATTAAACACGTTACATTCTTTGTTCTGATTTAATCATTGTGTATAATATAATTTATCTAAGTCATATTTAAGCAATTTTTGTTCCATACTTATGATTATTGCATGTCTCTATCTCTTCTCAATATTAGGAAGTAATGTTATTATCATAGAACCAGTTTAATAGTAATTCCCAGCCATGTTATTGAGTTAAGAAACTGTACCCAGTTGATTGACTTAAGAACGAACAGTTACCACCAACCCAGTCAAGCAGGAGTTATGAACGGTACCCCGGATATGACTTCTGGCGATCAGTTACTACCCCTCTCACCCAGCTAAGTTATCGAGTTATGGCGATGTACTCATCGAAATGACTTAAGAATGACCAGATATCACCGTATACAGCGAACCTGGCGTCTCGTGAGGGACGCCAGGTTTTAAAATATTACATTAACAATTTCTCACCTGATTATTTTAGTAGCATTACCTTCTGCATTTCTTCCTGATTATTACTGGTAAACCTTATGAAATAAACTCCGGTACCTGCTATATATCCTTCGTCATCTCTGCCATTCCAGACAACTGAATGATTTCCTGATTGCGCCGGACATTTAGAAAAGTTTTTAACTAATTGCCCCTTTACATTGTAAATTCTGATACTCACTTCATCAGTAGGTTGGGATAATGAATAACTAATTGTAATTTCAGGATTAAAAGGATTAGGATAGCATTTTAATGAAATATCGGCAGGTATAATCCCTTCTTCTGGATCTTCATTCTCACGACTACTACCACTTACATCGATATCATCGAAAGCGAAGCCTCCTTTAGCAATTGGTCCATCCCCATAATGCTGAATTCGAATTACAAATTGTGATGTAAGATCAAGCGAAGCATTTGCAGCTAATGTGGAAACATTCAATGTGTATTTTGCCCAATTATCATCAGCATAATGTTCCCCATTCAGATCATATACTTTTGTAAAATTATTACCACCATCTTCAGAGAAATAAATACCATCAGTAATTTCGTAGGAATCCTTATAATCCTTCCAGTAAAACGCTAATTCTACATTATTCATATCTTCAAGATCAAGATACAGGTCAGCTCGGTTAAGCGAATTATAACCAAGACTGTCTACATCCATCGTCAGATGTTTATTTCCTGAATGAGGATTATTAGCTGTTGTTACAATAACTCTTCCATGTCCAGTTGATGATTCGGTTGTCCAGTAATCATCTAATCCTGACTCAAAACCTGTAGTATAAGGAATTGTTGAATACATTGAATATACCTGTATATCATCAAAAGCGAATCCATCTGAAGATATTGGACAATTATCTCGCTGCTGGAATTTTATTATGAAATTCTTATTATATTCCATACTCTCAGCAGCGATCACTGTATCAAGATCAATTACTATATGCTCCCAGCCGCTACCATCACATAATGAATCGATTTTTACATAGCTCGATCCATTATCATCAGAAATATATACACCATCTTCCGCATTAGTTTCGTCAGCAATGTCTTTCCAATAAAAATCTAAGATTATCCTGTTCTTATCAGTTAAATTCAAATGCAGTTCAGCACTATTAGTTGCATATTGACCTGTTGTGTTGGAGTCCATCGTTAAATGCATGTCACCATTATATGGATCATTTTCTGAAGTTACAAGTATCCTGCCATAGGTGGAATCAGGATATATCCGCCAGTTTTTATCCAAACCATTCTCGAAATCCATAATATATGGAACAGTGGAATAAGACTTCAGATACTCATATTCCCTTCTGTCTTGAAGATAATTTGCTTTATTTGCTGTTATGATCCAGTCATCAGCAATTGCAGCATTATAGTTATAGGGTGATAATCCCTTCCCCTGGATTACTCCCTCATCATCAATAACGCAGACAAGAGCTTCCACAAAATTACCCTCTGTATCATAAACCTCAAATGTCGGTGTGCTGCCAAAAGGAGAATACTCAATATTCTCACTAAGAACAAGTTGCTTTGCCTCTGCACTCCAAACATCCATGCTGGGGTCTCCGAATAATGTATATCCTATGAAGAGAAACCGATATAAATATAAATCAAAAGCATGATCATACAATTCCCAGGCAGTATTAGTAAGGTATCCAAGTTTATTTTCATTCTCAATAAAAATAAGATCAAGAAATTCATTTACAATTGAGTTAGTTATATTAGGATAATCGATAGCTGAAGATGCATATATAGCTACAGGGCCACCAATTTGATTAAAAAAAACTTCGTTAATACAATTCTCTTCATTTATAATAGGTTGTGGTTCGGATTCTACATAAACATCTTCTAACCATCCATAGATATTACTATTTTGAATAATAACATTATTGGAATCTCTTGCACAGGGCATTGAACTACTAACAAAATTCATATCCATAGTCATACATGAAGACATCCACATTACATAAGTGTTACCGTAGGTTTGTGGTAGAATATCCTCTAATTGAAGAAATGCATAACTTGGTGTTGTGTAATAATATTGCCATTCACCTTCGTGTGCACCACTCCCTTCTACGTAATAGCAACTACCTTCTTCAACAATATTTGAATTAATAGTAATTTGTTGCATATGGTTTGAATAATTGAGCCAACTCCATGGAAAATGTTTATTATATTGGCTGTCAAAAATCACAAACCTGTCAATCCCATGCCAATTACCATATAAGAAAGAATAGTCTCTGTCTTGTAGCTTATCAACTATAGCTGTCGCAGCACCATTTAAGGTGTCAACAAGATCAGCACATAACAGAGAATCACATACTATATTTTCTCCTGTATGGGTCATCATTTCTCTAACAATATTATCATAGATGTGATATTGATGATCTTTGGCTACATTTGTTGAAATGAAATTCATATGGTCAGTAAATTCAGTATTATTTGTTCGATAATTTTCATACTTTGTTATATAAATCTCTACCTCTGTGGAATTCCTGACTGGTAATCTACCTACATAAATATCTATATCAGTGTCAATATACATGATCTCATCGTCGTTTTGGGGCCAGGTAGAAAGTACATTGCTATAGTAAAAATCAGATGAAGAGGTTGTCGTATCACCTGCATGTGGATAAATTATCTGATGAGTTGGGACAATACTTTCGTCACCTCCTAAAATCACATATTGCAGATTAGAATTCGATGCTTTCTGGGTAGCCAGCCAGCTTCTTATTGCGGAAGATGTTGTTCCCATAGTTGTTAATGTAACAATTTCAGTTACAATGCCCTCTTCTGTCTTCAACTCGGCTAATTCCTCAAAATCAGATTCAAGCGAATCTGCTGTTATTATTATCAGTTCAGTATCTAATGTCCGGTTTTCTCTTAATTCATTGTCACGGGAAATATGTTTTGATGTTTGAAGTACATCAACTAATTGTTTTACTTCATCAGCTTGTGTATTTACAGGAAACATCTGACTGTGAGAATCATTAGTACCATTTATACAGTATAACTGAACTGTAACCAAAAATAGTATTATGATCATCAATGAGTTTTTTGCTTTCATCTTGTCATTCTCCTTTTATTTTCTCATTTAGGTAATTTACTGGATATTCTGGATAATTGATCCTTGCCAGTATAATTACTTGAATATTATTGTACTCTTGGCGGAAAGGGCTTAGGTATCTGCGTCAAAGGGACCAACCAAAGGCTTTTACCATTTACCTTTCCGCTTATTTTATTAACGTCATTTTCCTGGTTTCCACTATTTTCCCGTTATTTCTTAACCGATAAAAATAGACTCCTGAACTCATCTGATTATCATTTTTATCTTTCCCATTCCAAATAATAGCATTTTCTCCTTCTATTTCATCTAAATAGTATTCTTTAATCAATTGCCCTTTAATATTAAAAATCTCTAATAATGGATTTTTGATATTTTCAGCTAATTTATACACTATTGTTATAGTCGGATTGAATGGATTGGGATATCCATATGTTAAACAGTTACTGAGTTCTAATATTTCTTCTTCTGACACAGGATTGCATATATTTGGATCGTATAGTTTCTGCAATGATCGTATATCTAATGTTCCTAAAGTTGAGTAAAAACCATCTTGCGAGTCATGCATCACTACGCCATTAGCATCAATATGACCAACACCCCAGGCATGCAGCATTTCATGCATAAGCGTACGCAGTAAATATACTTCATATTCTTCCTGATCTAATGGAGAATCAAGTGAAATATCCCAATAAGGGTATATATCAAATTGTTCACAATAAACAAGGAATTCAGGTGTGCAGTTTATATATATTTCTGCACTTTCTATATAGTTTGGATCATCTAAATCTAAATGATACGTTGCATCACAATACCCTGGATCTACATCTGCATCTCCCTGAAAATTTGCCTGATCTCTTACAAATGTTATTGATACATTTACACTTGCTGAAAATTCAGCATCATCATATTCTGCTTCTCCAATTGACCACTCATCCTCTACCCATAGGTTTATTTTATCAACAGCATGTTGAACAACATTATCGATATCTTCATATTCAATTGCATTCCCAGGTTGAGAATAATAATCTGTTAACCCACTGTCAGATATCAGATAGTCTGTCCCTGTATTAGCTTCTGATGGATGATTTAAAAGGCAAATAGGACCATTACCTCCAAAAGTTATATGAGAGGGTTGTACAATGGGTACTTCTGGACGCCATCTAAATATAGTTTCATTGTTAACTTCAGTATACGTGTCTATACCAAAATTCTGAGTTGTATGATATCCAATCATAACATGATAAATTACACTATAAGTGCAAGCCCTTATCATAAAAGGATCTAATCCGCTTCCTAATACCATATTAGCAGATAATTCAGTTGTTGTATAACAATCAATATATTCCTCAGTATCTTCATTATATAGCATAAATGTTACTGTTTCAGTACCTGTTGCATTATTAGTATATACCATTGGCATAACAGCTATCTGATCAAATGGGTCTGTATAATCCACAATTGAATTATCTGCTGTTTGTGCAATTCCCCGACATTCATTTCCAACAAAACACCCCAACTGATAATCAGTAGTTGTAAGTGCCTCATTGTCATATATTACGTTTGACCATATAAACCCACTATATTCATAATCATGATAGTCAAAATCCCAGGCAGGGGGATCACACATTATAAATA
>JAVCDJ010000191.1 GCA_030765845.1 Candidatus Stygibacter australis | reverse complement strand
CTCCTGGAGAATTTTATTTGCATCTTCAAGCTCAAGATTCTTTGCCTGCAATTCTGTGATCAATACTTTTTGACTTTCCTGATCTTGTTGAGTCGATTGCAGCTCTGATATATTCTCCTCTAACTGCATTTTCTCCAGTTGAAGGGTTTCGTATTTATCTCTTAACTGCTTGAATTTATCTACAACAGCTTTAAATTTTGTTGATAATTCTGAGCTCTGCATTATTTTACCTCATCCTTATTTCATATTTTTGCTCTAAAACCTGAATGATCTTATTCATTTCCTTATTTATCAACTTATCATTCAAAGTTTTATTTACAGATGAAAAAGTCAGGCTGAATGTCAAGCTTCTTTTTTCCAGGGGGATATTTTTATCCTTATACTCATCAAATAATATTACTTCAGTGATCAGATCAGGACTTGATTTCCGGATACACTCAGCTATCTCAGAATAATCGTATCTTCTATCGATTAAAAAAGATATATCACGCAATACTGGTGGATATTTCACTATTTCCATGTAAGCAGGAACAAGATTTCTCTGCTGATTATATATAATCTCAAGATAAAGATCAAATACATAACAGGAAACTTCTATATCAAATGATGAGGAAACTTTTGGATCAAGTTTACCTACACTTGCAACAAGTTTGTCCTTAGAATAGAAGTTCAAACCTGTCCCTGGCTGATACCATTTCTCCTCAGAATACTTCTCTTCCCAAATAGTGATCCCAGAGATTATCAGAAGTTCTTCAATAACACCTTTTACATCATAAAAATCTGTTTTTACTGCCTCTTCCCGCCAATAAATTGGTTCTCTCAAACCAGTCAGTAAACCACTCAAATGATATCTCTCATCCGCAAGCTTACCTTCACCTTTTAAGAATACTTTGTTTAATTCAAATAATTTAAAATCCTTCTGATTATGATTCAAATTATAGGAAGTATTTCGCAGGATATCTGGTAAAAGCATTGGGCGCATAATGGCAAAACTGCTTCCCAAAGGATTTTTCAGAAAAACAGTATTTCTGTGTTTGTCATCTTCTGCCAAAAGAAGTTTATCCAGGTCTTCCACACTGCCAAAACTCCAGTTTACTACTTCGTAAAATCCCATTCCCACCAGAGCATCACAAATTTTTCTCTTATTGCGGAAGATCTCATAATCCATCACTTTCTGGGGTTTAAAATATGTATCTACATTATTATAACCATACAATCTGATGATCTCTTCGATCAGATCAATCTCGCGAGTAAGATCTTTCCGGTAATGTGGTGCTTCAAAACGAAGCTGATCTGTACCTTTGCTTAATAATTTCAAACCCAGGGATTCCAGAAATCTGGTTATCATACCGGGATCAATATCAATGCTTAATACTTTTTTCACTCTGCTGGGGCGGATGTCTATTTGAACTGGTTTATCCGGTTCTGGATAACTGTCTAAAACACTATCCATCAGCTCACCGCCAGCCATGGAAAGAATCAATTCACAACAACGTCTGCTGGCTAACTCTGCTTGAACATCACTTAGATCCCGTTCAAATCTGTAGGCAGAATCTGTGACGATATTCAGACGTTTTGAAGTACGACGGACTGAACTATATTTAAAATTAGCTGCTTCAATTATAATATCTTTTGTATTGTCCTTGATCTGAGAATTCGCTGCTCCTATCACTCCGGCAAGTGCTATTGCCTTATGACTGTCAGCTATCACCAGGTCTTCGGAGGTTAGATTGTATTCAAGATCATTTAACGCCAGGAATTTTTCATCAGCATTTGCCCGACGGATTATGATCTCATGATCTTCTACCAGATGATAATCAAATGCATGAAGTGGATGACCCAATTCAAACATCACATAATTGGTAGCATCTACTACATTATTGATGGGTCGAAGTCCTATCGCTCTAAGACGTCTCTGCATCCATTCAGGTGATTCAGCTATCTTCACCCCTTTGATAACTCTTGCTGTATATCGTGGACAAAGATCTGGCGACTGATTGCTAAGTTTTAAGGCAGTTGTGATTGACGTAATCCCATCAGGTAATTCCGGATCGGGCATCTTTAATTCTAGGTGCAATAGAGAACTTAAATCTCTGGCTATTCCTGTAATCCCCAGAAGGTCTGGTCGATTTGGTGTAATTTCCACATCAAAAACTGTATCTGCCAGATTATACAAAGTTGTCAGCTCTACTCCGGTTTTTGCTTCTGCAGGTAAATTCATTATCCCGTCATGATTGTCAGAAATACCCAGTTCTCGTTCGCTGCAAAGCATTCCAAAAGATAGTTCACCCCGCAATTTGGCTTTCTTGATTACAAATTCACCCAGGTCAGTACCTACTGGTGCAAGTGCTACTTTATTGCCGGCTTCGCAATTCTCCGCTCCACAGATCACCTGAATAATTTCACTGCCATTATCAACCTGACATATCCAGAGATGATCACTGTTCGGATGCCTCTTCCTTTCAGTTATTTCGGAAACTATGATCTGAGAAAGTAAAGCTCCCAGATGTTCCACAGCTTCCACTTCAATCCCGGAAAAAGTCAGTTCCTCTTCAAGCTTTTCTGCACTTAAATCTATATCAATATATTCCCGCAACCAACTATAACTTATCTTCATAATCTATTTACTCACGTTTCACGATTTAAATTGGCTCAAAAATCTGAGATCATTGTTGAATAACATTCTCATATCAGTGATTCCATAACGAAGCATTGCTATCCGGTCTATACCTAATCCAAAAGCATATCCAGTATATTTCTCACTATCGATTCCCACATATTCAAATACGTTGGGATCCACTATTCCTGCTCCACCAAGCTCCAGCCAGCCTGTATCTTTACACAAACTGCATCCGTTGCCCAGACACTTCGGGCACACCATATCCATCTCTGCACTTGGTTCGGTGAAGGGGAAAAAGTGTGGTCGGATCCGTACTGCGATTTCTGGACCAAATAGCTGCTGTGCAAAGTAATTAAGCATATCACGCAAGTCTGCTATATTGATCCCTTCATCCACCACCAATGCCTCTACCTGATGAAAACAGGGTGAATGTGTGGCATCATTATCATTTCGATATGTCCTGCCAGGGCATATTATCTTAATTGGTGGTTTAAATTTCTCCATTGTTCTTATTTGAACTGGAGATGTATGTGTCCGTAAAAGCACGTCACCTTCTATATAAAAGGTGTCAGAAAGATCTCGAGCCGGATGATCTGCTGGTGTATTCAAGGCATCAAAATTGTGATATTCATCTTCAATATCAGGACCATCAGCAACCTGAAAACCCAAACGGATGAAAAGGTCTTCAATTTCTCGCCAGGTTTGAGTAATCGGATGAAGACCTCCACGTAAATGTCGTTTGCCCGGCATCGTTAGATCCTGATGCTCTGCCTGAAGAGTTGCTGCATACTCGTTTTCTTTCAGTTTCAATAAACGGTTATTGATCATTTCTTCAAGCTGCTGCTTAGCATCATTCACTATCTTGCCAAAGGCTGGACGTTCCTCCGCAGGTAGCTCCTTTAAACGCTTCATAAAAGCATTCAATTCACTTTTCTTACCCAGATACTGCGATTTCAGTTGCATCAGATCATGCTGACGCAACGATTCTTCTATTGCCTTTTTGGCTTTCGATATCTGCTTCTGTAATTCTTCTTTCATCTTTATGATCCGCTTCGGGACAAAATTACCCTAATTCAGTTTTGATTTTGCTACTTCACAAAGTTTTGTAAAGGCATCTGGTTCGTTAAATGCCAAAAATGCCAATGCTTTACGATCTATCTCTACTTCTGCAAGCTTTAATCCGTGGATTAACTGGCTATAAGACATATTGTGTAAATGTGCTCCAGCATTGATCCTGATTATCCAAAGTCTGCGAAAT
>JAVCDJ010000190.1 GCA_030765845.1 Candidatus Stygibacter australis | reverse complement strand
CGATTCAAAGAGCTTTGACTATTCCATTACTGGAGATAGTCATCTTTTTCACTTCCGGCTGAACAGAAAATTAACCGGACTGGACTTTCACCAGCTAGAGGTACACCACTTCGTGACGCACCTGACCACACAGACAAAAGATAATAATGTAAATTAAGCAAAGTAAAATATATAAAATTGTCCGTGGTTAAAAGGCTCATATTATATGTAATCACACCATCTCACCTTCATTTTTTCCTTGTTCTATCAAGCTCCGAGCAATAAAGGGGCAAGACCTAAGCAGGCTTGCCTTACTCGGACGTTGCCCTTTTATTGCCAGAAGAGTGCCAGATGCTGGCTTTGGAGTACATCGAGAATGTCGATGTGGCACTTTGGAGTACATTGAGAACGTCAATGTGTCGAGCCGGAGGGGAGAAAGGGATAGCAACGGATAATTTAAATTCCAGATCATTATTTTCAGGTTATTAGCCTATTTGTGTCTGTTATATTTATATCCGGTGGATATTTCATGCGGCTTTCACCGCACACAGTGACATTATCACTGTACTCCGAAAGTGGGTGATGGTTTTTAGGGGGTGGTATTTGTATAATTTTCTTACATACAAAAAGAAAGGGGATGATTCTTTTAATCTTCTAATTAATTAAATATCATTAAAAAGGAAGATATTTTTTGACATCTTTGATAGTTTGATAAATTGGACTAACAAAAATCAAAGGCGGTAATATGGAACTTAATAAGGTCCTTGATGAAAGAACAATTGCAGTCGGGAAGCAATTCAGCAGTAAGAAGGAAGTACTTCAAGCGATAGCCGATTTAGCCATAAATAGTCCAGCTCTCGGAGGATTCAGTTCAGAAGACATTTTCTGGGCATTAACCGAAAGGGAAGAGCTAAGCTCCACAGGATTTGGTAAAGGAATTGCGATTCCGCATTGCACACTTGATTGTAAAGAGTTTGTGATAGGGGCAATCACCATTCCTGAGGGAGTGGAATTTGATGCGATTGATAATAAACCCGTGAAAATAGTAGTTTATATCATTGCACCGGAGAATATGCGAAATATGCATATACGCTATTTGAGTGCACTTTCCGGTATGCTTAATAATGAACTTAATCAGACGAAAATAATCGCAGTAAAAGATCCTGCATCGCTTAAGGGTATCTTCCTGCGTCATACGGAATTGCCGGCATCAGAGGCTTCTGCTTCCGGCTGGAATCAATTTACCTTTATCCTTCAATCTGAAGAGATCATGGACGAAGTTCTGGGTATATTGACAGAAGTGGATGACACTAATATTGCCGTTACTGATGCCTATACTGCGGGGCATTTCTTATATTCCAAACCGCTTTTCAGCAGTCTTTGGGGCACACCGGTGGATAACTATTGTAAAGTAGTGATAGCTACCGTTCCCCGCAGGCTGGCTAATGAGATACTTAGGCGCAGTCACCACTTGATCAACAAGAAATTTCAGGAAGGGCTTCTGGTTACTATGCAGGAACTGCAGTACTATGCCGGCAATCTGAATTTAGGGTAAGAGATGACACATCCCATTTTACTGATCTTAGGGTTTATCATCCTGACGGGGTTTTACCTGGGCAGGAATATGCGCTTCATCAAGCTGCCCTCCATAATTGGCTATATGCTGCTTGGCGTGGTGCTGGGCTCATCTCTGCTTAATATACTGAGCGATGTGCTGCTTGATAATCTTGATTTTATCTCCAGTATTGCGCTTGGTTTTGTGGCGTTCAGTATTGGACTGGAATTAAAGATATCTCACCTGAGAAGGCTGGGCAAGGGGATTATCTACATCATCTTGATGGAATCATTCGGGGCATTTATCCTGGTGTTTGTCTCTCTGCAGCTACTCACTGGAGATACGGCACTCTCACTGCTCTTTGCTGCAATAGCCCCCGCCAGTGCTCCAGCAGGAACCGTGGCAGTTATCAGGGAATATAAAGCAAAGGGTGTACTCACAAAGGCTCTTTATGCCGTAGTGGGATTTGATGACGGATTAGGGATAGTGATATTTGGTTTTGCTTCCGCCTTTGCTCAAAGCATATTATCCAAAGAAGCGGGAAATGCTGATCCGGGTATAATGATCACCTTATTGCAACCCCTGAAAGAAGTGGCTTTGAGTATCCTTTGCGGGGGAGTTTTAGCCTTTTTGAGCAGTATCTTGATCCGCAGACTTAAGGTAAGCTCAGATGTGTTTATAGTCATCTTTGGGATAATCTTTTTGAGTTGCGGAATATGTGAAATACTCCATTTATCAGAAATCCTGACTATCATGGTCATGGGCATGATAATGGTAAATATGCAATCTGCTAATCTGGTGAATAAGATCCAGAATGAATTAGGTGTTGCGATGCCGCTGCTTTTTATACTTTTCTTTACCCTGGCTGGGGCAAACCTGCATATATCAGCAATTCCGGCATTAGGACTGTTAGGTCTGGTGTATATATTTGCCCGAAGCGCTGGTTTGATATTTGGCTCAAAACTGGGAGCAGCACTGGGGAAAGCACCCCCAGTGATCTCAAAATATATAGGAATGGGGATATTATCCCAGGCAGGAGTGGCCATAGGACTTTCTTTATTGATCAAGCAGAATTATGCTGGTCTGGGTGCAATAGTTGATCGTGCTCAAGGTCTCACTCATGGAGATATCATAGGAATAACCGTGATCACTACGGTTACTGCTACATCAATCGTCTTTGAGATTATAGGTCCTATTCTAACTAAGATCGCCCTGACAAAAGCCGGGGAGATAAAGGTAAATGAGCCTGAGAAGTGAGGGGGATATTGAGTTAAGATACTGTACTCAGTAGATTGACTTAAGATTGGGGAGTGGTATCTGTCGTTCTCAAGTCAATTCGATGGGTACATCGGCTTAACTCGATAACTTGATTGGGTAATGAGTTTAAGATGATTGCCTGAATAAAAGATATGAGGAAATAAATATGCGAAAGATCAATATTGCTGAAGAAGAAATAAGGATTGTGAAATTTATCCGCAGTCAGCTTAAGAAAGCCGGACTTGATCATTTGATAGTTGGTATCAGTGGGGGAATAGATTCTGCTGTAACGGCTGCCGTATGCGTGAAAGCAATTGGTAAAGATAAAGTGAAAGGCTTTCTGCTGCCCTATAAGCACAGTCATCCGGACAGCTTGGATCATGGAAAGCTGCTGGCTGAATACCTGAGAATTGAATGTCAGGAAATTGAAATATCACCAATGGTGGATATCTATTTTGATGAGTATTTTCCTGAGGCAGGATCACTCAGGCGTGGTAATAGAATGGCACGGGAGAGAATGTGTGTGCTTTATGATCAATCAGCGAGATTTGGTGGACTTGTGGCAGGGACCGGAAATAAATCTGAACTTCTTACGGGTTATATGACACAATATGGTGATGGGGCGTGTGCCTTTGAACCACTGGGGCATATATATAAAACTGAGGTTTATGAGCTGGCAATCCTGCTTAAGATACCTAAGGAACTAATTGATAAGGCGCCTACTGCTGACCTTTGGGACGGTCAAACAGACGAAAGTGAGATGGGATTGACCTATGCATTATTAGACGAATTATTATATAGATTATATGAAAGAGGTGAAACTGAGGCTGATATCCTGGCAGGTGGATATAAGCAGGAGGATATAAACCGTGTAAAAGAATTATATCATAAATCAGATTTTAAACGTAACCTGCCACCACAATTGGAGTTAATTAAGAAATGAGTATATTAAAAAATAGTAAGTGTCAGATATGCAAGGTGAGAAGGCAGCAGAGATTCTGCCTGCGTAAAGGCAAGGATATATGCTGGGAGTGCTGCAATAATATGCGGTACGACAGGCAGTGTCCCAAAGAGTGCCGGTATAGTGTAAAAGCCGGGGAAGGATTGCAGATCAGTAAAACAAATGCTGATTCGCTAACGGAATATAAAGGGCTGATCGAGAAGCTGATGGATTTGTGGATGCGCATGCCCCAGCAGGATTTAAATGGAAGTATCCCGGAAGAATTATCAAGGAGCCAGGAGGGGAGAAGTGAGTTAATAAATTACTTTAAGAAAACTAACCTAAGTAAATATATTAATTTAAGTTATATTAAGAGAATATTGGATTTGGAAGAACTTGAAATCGGGAAAGAAAAAGAAAGTAATGAGGATGTGGGAAAGAGATATCTGAGCTCAATACTTGCCGGAGATATGGAAGGCTCGCTTGCATTTCATGTGAATGGAGAAGAAATTAAAGCTGAGCCGGAATGGTTAGAAGATTATTTGAGCCAGCTCAAGGGAGATAAGATTCTTGGCAAGATGACAGATTTTAAGATCATTTCTTCCGCCTTGAGTGAAGATAGAAATATCGGATTAGGATTTTATGATATCAATGGGAAATATGATCTCTGCTTAAAGATTGTCAAAAGTACCGATTCCTGGAAAGTTGCCAGTAGATATAATGGCAAAATGGAGATAGTAAATGGAGAGAATGAAGCTCTGCGTCATATTGCGGTGCTGATATCAAAAAGTGAACTTTCTCAAGCTGTTGACCTGCTGGATAAATATATAGCGTTATATCCGGATTCCTCTGACCTGTATTATTACCAGGGTGTGATCTCTGCCATGAAAGGCAAAAATAAGCAGGCAAAGAAGTCATTTCTCTGCTCTATCAGGCTCGATCCCGGATTTAGTGAAGCATTATATAATTATGGATTGCAATTGCATCTAGAAGGGGATATCCAGGGGGCAGCAGATTATTATAAGCGGGTATTGGCAATTGAACCGGAGGAAGTGAAATCACTAAATAATCTGGCAGCAATATATATCGATTTGCAGGAATATCAGTCAGCAGAAGAATATATAAACCGCTGTAAATTAGTGGACCCTGATTATGAGCCATTACTGGCAAATATTAAGCGGTTAAATGAAAATAAATAGTTGATATATCTTAAAAACTATTATTTTATATACGGAAATCGAAGGAGGTTAAAATGAAAGATTTTGGAAAGAAACTGATGAATGTAACCTTTGCAATTGTGATGTTAGGAATTGGAATAAAAGTGATGATACATTTCTTAGGTAAAATGGAATGCTGCGAAGAAGAAGCTGAACATCGGGAACCATATCAACCGGAGGAATAAGAGAAGCTGAATGGGGACAAATCTGACATTGATGCAGAGAGCAATTGAAATTGCTGAGGCCGGTAGAGGCAAGACTTCACCTAATCCCTTTGTGGGCTGTGTGATAGTGAAAGATGGTGAGATCGTAGGTAAGGGAGTTACGCAGAAATGCGGATCTGATCATGCTGAGATCCAGGCCCTTAAAAGTGCTGAAGCTAAAAGCTGGGGTGCTGAGATGTATGTCACCCTGGAACCCTGCTGTTTTCAGGGTCGCACGCCAGCCTGCACAAAGGCGATCATTAAGGCTGGGATAAGCAAGGTTTATATCGGAATAAAAGACCCGAATTCCCGGGTTAACGGTAAGGGTATTGAGCAATTAAAGGCTGCGGGTATTGAAGTGGAAGAGGGTTTAAACTCCGCCGAGATCGAAACCCAGCTGGAATATTATCTTACTAATATGAAGAAACAGAGACCTTTTGTAATACTAAAAACTGCAATGACCCTGGATGGCTACACCGCCGGAGAAGATAGCAGCTCCAAATGGATAAGCGGAGAGCAATCACGCAGAATAGTGCATGATCTCCGTAGCGAAGTGGATGCCATTATTACTGGAATAGGCACCGTGATCAAGGATGATCCTGAGCTTAATAACCGGAATGAGATAAAATGCAAACAACCGGTTAGAGTGGTTTTAGATAATAATTTGCGGATACCTTTGGATAGAAAATTAGTTAAAAGCTCATTACAGCAGAGCACGATAGTTTTCTGTAATAAAAATGCTGATGAGAGTAAGGCTATAAAGCTTGAGGAAATGGGCGTGGAAGTAATTAAGCAACCGGTAGAAAGATTGGATGCGGTAGAAGTTCTGGCGGAATTATATGCCCGTGAAATCAGTGTGGTAATGCTGGAAGCTGGTGAAACACTTTCCAGCAACTTTGAGAGACAGGGGTTAATAGATAAGTATTATTTCTTCATTGCCCCGCAAATACTCGGTAACGGCAAGAAAATATTTTCACTAACTGAGCACAAGGGAATGACCCAGAGACATCTTCTGCGATATCAGTCAGTGAGCAGGATTGGTGATGATATTTTGATAATCGCCTATCCCAAAAGATAAAAAACTTTACTGAATAAACTAATCAGAAATTATTACTTCGACTGGTGGAGGTAAGATGAGTACATATGTTTCTGAGACAGCCCGGATTGGAGAAAATACCAGTCTGGGAATAAATGTGATCATTCTTGATGAAGTGATCATAGGAGCTGATTGCGAAATAGGTCACAATGTGGTAATCCATCCCGGAACCCAAATAGGGGATGGGGTGAGGATCGATGATAATAGCGTGATCGGTAAAAAGCCATTACGTTCACCCCGCAGTATATTCAAGAGCAGGGAAGAATTTGAACCGGCAAAGATAGGTGATGGGTGCCTAGTGGGAGCTCATGTGACGATCTATTGTGCGGTGAAGATGGGTAATAAGAACCTGGTGGCTGATCTGGCTACTGTACGTGAAGATGTGGAGATAGGCGATTATAATATCATCGGGCGGAATGTGACAATTGAGAATTTTTGTAAAATCGGCAGCAGGAACAAACTGGAAACAAATGCGTATATCACAGCATATTCAGAATTAGGTAATTATTGCTTCATAGCACCTTGCGTGGCTACAAGTAATGATAACTATATGGGAAGAGATAAAGAAAGATTTAATCACTTTAAAGGTGTTACAATAAAAGATGGGGGTAGAATTGGGGCTAATGCTACAATATTACCAGGAAAAGTAATAGAAAAGAATGGGACAGTAGCAGCAGGAAGCGTGGTTACAAAAGATGTGAAAGAAGCAGAGATAGTCCTTGGTAATCCTGCCCGGAAACATCGTGAAGTACCGGCTAAGCAATTATTTGAGAACAATTTAGACAAGAGGAAGGATTAAAGATGCATTCACTGGTGATAATTCCGACCTATAATGAAATTGAAAATATCTATGAGATCATACCTGCCGTGCTGCAGCAGGATGAACGGCTTGAGCTTCTGATAGTTGATGATAATTCTCCTGATGGCACAGCTGCAGCAGTAGAGGAAATCCAAAAGCATGAAAAGAGAGTACATCTTATCAAACGTGCAGGAAAAATGGGTTTAGGCAGTGCCTATCTTACTGGGTTTAAATTTGGATTGGATATGGGTTATGAATATATTTTTGAGATGGATGCAGACTTTTCTCATGACCCCGTGATGCTGCCGGTACTCTTGAACACAGCAGAGAATTATGACTTAGTGATCGGTTCCCGTTATGTGAAAGGGATAAACGTGGTGAACTGGCCACTTTCAAGACTGATCTTAAGCTGGGGTGCCTCGATGTATGTGCGCATCATCACAGGAATGAAGGTGAAAGATCCTACGGGAGGGTTTAAGTGTTTTCACCGCAGAGTATTAGAGAGTATAAATTTTGATGAGATATTATCAGATGGATATTCATTTCAGGTAGAGATGAATTATCGCACCTGGTGTATGAATTATAGAATAGTGGAAGTCCCAATAGTCTTTACAGACCGCAGAGAGGGGCAATCCAAGATGTCAAAGAAGATAATCAGAGAAGCAATATTCGTGGTTTGGAAATTAAGAATTATGCGTCTCTTAAGAAAATTTTGAGGTAAATCATCGAACTAACAGAACCGATCAGAATAATTAAAAAAGTTTATCAGGGCTATGGACTGGCAGATAATGACGGTCGCAAGATATTTGTTACAGGAGGAGTTCCTGGAGACCTGGTAACAGCTCGTATCACCCATAAAAAGAAAGATGTATTCTTTGCTGAAGTAGAAAAGATAATAGAGAAATCAGAAGCGCGCTGCTCCGCAGGCTGTAATGCCTTTGGCAGATGTGGCGGATGTGACTGGCTAAATATTATCAGGGAAAAGCAATTAGAATATAAAGAAGCGATCATCAGCGAGATATTTTATAAAACGGAAACCGGGAATCGTCATCCTATAGGTTTCAGTTTGCAGGATAAGCATTACCGCAATAAATGCTTTTACCCCGTGAAAGCGTTGAATGGTAAGATTATCTTTGGGATGTATGCCCGGTATAGTCACAAGATAGTTGAGCATAATACCTGTTTGATCGAGCCTATGATCTTTGATGATATTGCAGCAACTATTTGTGAACATTTCATGGTAACTAAGACAACGATTTACGATGAAGTGACAGGAAAGGGAGATATCAGGCATATAGGTTTTAGACAGGAACCTAAAACCGGTGATATTCAGGTAATTATTGTGAGTAGGAAAAGCAGAATGCCCTTCACCAATCAACTTGTAAGGGTACTCACGGATAATTTTCCCCAGATCAAGGCAATTATTCAGAATATTAATCAAGCAATGGGCAATGTGATATTAGGTAGAGATGAAAAAGTGCTTTTCGGCGATGAATATATGCGCATGCTGGTAATGGGAAAAGAATTCAAAGTCGCTTACAATTCATTCTTTCAGGTGAATATTGAAGTGATGGAGAAAATGATTGAATTCTCCCAGAAATTCATACCATCTGAAGGTGCTATCCTGGATGCATATTGCGGTACGGGAGTATTGGGGATCTGTCTGGCAAAACCTGACCAAAAGCTGATCGGAATTGATAATTCTGCATCAGCAATAGCAAGTGCAGAAAGCAATGCTGAGGCAAATGGGCTTACTAATTATAAATATTCCTGCGGTGATGCTCTGGCATTATTACCTGAAATCCTGGGATCTGAGAAGATAAATACAGTGATCTTTGATCCACCACGCAAGGGACTGACTAAAGAGATCATTGAACACGTTACTGGGCATAAGATACCATTTATTGTATATATAAGTTGCAATCCATCTACTCAACTTAGAGATATTAGACAGTTTTTTGCTGCCGGATACCAGATATCTGAGATGCAGCCCTTTGATATGTTCCCGCAAACCTGGCATATAGAGAATGTGGTGATACTTGAACTAAAATGAAAGAAATTGCCCTGATATTCAGCTTGTTATTACTGTTTTGCTCCTGTGATATAAGTACTCCGGAAGAAGCGAGTGTGGGAGAGATAGAAAATGCATTTCAGGCAATTGAGTTGGGCTTTAATTTAGATCATATTGAGGAGATAATGCAGTACTACGATCAGGATTATCTACATAACGGTGATGATATTGATGATGTGCTTCTGGATTGGGAAATCAGATTAAATGATTTTCAGGAAATGGAGATTTCTGAGATTAATATCGAGCTTGATGGTGATAGAGCAACGGTAAGCTTTATCCGGAAATTCCTTAATAATGGTGAAACAGAGCAGGAATATACAGAACCAGATGATAATGGAGATATCTCTTACTGGGAACTTAGGGTTAATGATTGGAAAATAGCTGGTAATGGGCACCAGTAGAAAAGCAAAACAATCTGAAGTGCTTATTTTTTCTTATTAACTTCCAGATACCAGAGACAGGTTTCGCGTAAGACCTCTTCTATAGAATGATTTTGAATATAACCGAACTCGCGAATTTTTTCAGCTCTATAATCTGTAGGTGTACCGAACTTTTTCATTCTATCACTATTTACAGGCAGATCTTTCTTAAATATCTTGCCAAGGAAGTCAAAGAAAAGACCAATTTTAACAGCAGTTTTGAGGGGAATTATGATCTTAGGCATGCTGAATCCTGGATTTGCTGCCACAATTTCCATCAATTGCCATACGTTTAAATAGGGTTTATCAAGACAATTGAAATTTTGAATTCCGGGTGCGAATTTATCAAGCATAAACCAGGTGATATCAAGCATGTTATTAAGAGCGACCATAGATTTAATATGCTCTCCCTTGCCAACCATAAACCAGGGAAATTTATGCATTTGATTTACCAGGTTATACATATTGGCAAAGTTATGTTTACCATAAATAACAGAAGGTCTGAGAGTAATAAGAGCTCTATTGGGATCAGCTTCCTGCCATTTCCAGAGAACTTTTTCCCCGGCAAATTTGGAGTCACCATAAACAGTATTTGAAAGGTATTCTGCTGATTCGTCACAGGGATAGGGTTGATGGCCATAAACAGAAACCGTACTATAGTAAATTATGTTTTTGATATCGTTTTCGGAAGCAAAGGCTGCCAGTACTTCAGTGCCATATTCATTATTACTGAAATAGCTTTCAGCAGAAATACCGAAGTCATGTTTATCCGCAGCACAATGAATAATGATATCAATTTTATTATCAGCAAATTTATCCAGGTCTTCTTTGTTTCTGATATCACCTATCAGAGTGTTGGGATGAGCTTTAATATTGCATTCAGTGCTTTTATCAATTCCCAAAACCTGACAGTTCTTATCTTCTAAATAATACATTAAATGAGACCCTACATATCCATTTGAACCGGTAATAAGTATATTCATATTTACTCCTAAGCGATTTATCAAATTAATTCCGAGAGAATTATTTTCCCGGCATTTCCCTTGCCATACAATTCAAGCGAGAAATCCATTTCTTTATTAAGCATGATAGAGGTTGAACTGATAATATTATTATAATCACTACCAGCAAGGACATTAAACCCATTTTGGATCAATTCACTCCATTCAGTTTCTTCTCTGATGGTAACACAAGGTTTCTTCATAAAAAATGCTTCTTTCTGCAATCCTCCACTATCAGTAAGAACCAGAGAGCAATGCTGTAATAAATACAGCATTTCAAAATAACCAACAGGCTGGATAAAGGTAATATTATCAAACTGAGTTTTATCAATAATTTGTGTTGTTCGCGGGTGGAGAGGTATTATCAGGGGTATATCTTTGGCAATATAGTTTAAAGCACTAAAAATATTATTCAGATTTACTGGATTATCAGTATTTTCAGGTCTATGTATAGTTGAAAGAAGATACTCGGGCGGAATTTTGATTTTAGGAGCTTTTGCCTGAGGTAGGTAATAAAGGAAAGCATCAAGCATTATATCACCGGATAGTATTACTTTAGATCCGGTAATTCCTGAAAGTGCTAAATTCCCTACTGCAGTTGAAGTGGGGCAAAAAAGCAGATCACTGATCTTGTCAGTGAGTAAGCGATTGATCTCTTCGGGCATATCATTATTAAATGAACGTAATCCGGCTTCAATATGAGCGATTTTATATTGCATTTTCTTTCCTGCCAGAGCACCGGCAAGAGTTGAATTTGTATCTCCATAAACTATGATCCAATCAGGTTTTTCCTTCATAATGATCTCTTCAATACCCTGGATCATTCTTCCTGTTAAAGCCCCATGAGGTAGAGAATTAATGTTAAGGTTATAATCCGGAATTGGAATATTCATCTGGTTAAAGAATATCTGACTCATATTTTCATCAAAATGCTGTCCGGTATGGACAATAATTTCTTTAAAACCACTTAAAGCGGCTATTTCTCTGCTGATTACAGAAGCTTTTATAAATTGAGGTCGTGCCCCAATAACTGTTAATATTTTCATATTATTCCTTATATTATGATAAACATTTAATCATTACGAATGGAAGTTTGCCAGACAGCCATTTCCTCTTTTTGTAAGAATTTAATAAATCCTAAATTCCCTGCGTAGATCATTGCTGTAAAATATGTGGGAATACGAAGAAGAGAGACTTTAATTTTTTTCGATTGTAAAAACAATCCCAGCAGGCCGGAAGCATAAAGAATGACCTGTAATCCCACTACAACAAGGGGAAATATGGAATTTCTTATACTGAGTATACTAATAATAAAGAAAAGGAAAGCATAAAGAGGGATCAACCATCTGATGATCTTATGAGAAATGAGGAAGAAGGCTGCAACAGGATGACGGAAAATATTCAGCAGAACAGATTGTCTTTTTATCGCAAACCATTCCTGAGAGATAATTCTGATCTTTCTTTTGATTTCCTGGCTTGCTCTTTCCGTGGAATTTTCATAAACTATTGCCTTGGGATTATATTTAGCATTATATCCGTTTTTGATAGTAATAAGAACTCTTTCAAAATCATCGACGGATGCCGGATGAACCTGGCCGAATAAATGCCTTCTGATTATAAATATAGAACCGTTAGCGCCAATTAAAGTCTTTAATTTACTTTCATTATGCTTTAACCAAGAATCAAAAGACCAGTATCCGGCTTCTCCTGATTCATGATCTTCAGATACCACGAGTTCCAGTTTTCCACTCACAAGTCCTGTTTTTGCTTCATTCTCGATAATTTTCACGAGTTCAATTACAGCATCAGGATGGAATATGGAATTAGCGTCTGTTGAGAGAATATATTTACTTTTAATATCCGGTTCAACCAGATTATGTCCTGATTGTTTGCCTTTTCTTGGTTTCTGAATTACTAATTCCAGATAACCTGCTTTTTCATATTTTTTCACGATCTCATTGGTTTTATCTTCAGAATCATCAGAAATTACTATCATGCGAAGCTTATCTTTATCATAATTCAGATTCTGATATGATCTTATCTTTTCTTCCAGGCAATCTTCTTCATTATAGGCGGGACATAATATTGTGATCGTTGGCAGTTCTTCGGGAAGTGAATGATCTATAAAGGGACTTTTTTTTATCATATTCAATATCAAAAGGATCAAGGGATATAAAATCAGATGATATATAAAAAAGAAAATCCCCAGACACATGGTTATTATTAAAAGGTTATCAGTCATTTAATTTTCCTCCGATAAGTTCGCTATACATGGATTTCATTTCTCTGATCACGGTATTCAGATCATTCCTGCTTTGATAATCTTCAAAATCTTGCGGATCATAATTTGGTCGTATTGCTTTATATTTTATAATTGCTTGTTTGATCTGCTCAACATTCGGCTCAATAACCAGACTTATCTTTTCATTTCCCTGTTCGGAAATCCCGGAAACATTAGATAAGATAAGAGGTTTATTGAAAGCATAGAAGATATAGGGGAGACCTGACTGAGAGCCCCAAATATAAGGGAGAATTCCCACGTCACTGTCAATAACGTGGTTGAACATCTCATCATAGTCAATAAATCGGTATACTCTTTCCACGATTTTATCAAGTTTGTGCTCACCTATGTAGTCTTCAATATCTTTCATTAAACCAGCATCACATTTACCGACCAGTTTTAATTTTATTTCAGGAATAATATTTTCCGTTAATAATTCCTTAACGGCCTGCAGTAATAGTAAGGCTCCTTTATATGGTTTAAGATTACCAATCAGCAAAACTTTCAGATCAGAGTTATCTTTGCTGGTTTTGGGGATCTGGAATCTTTTCAATTCTTTTTCATAAGTATTGCCATGAGTGATGATAGTGATCTTTTTCTGCATATCCTTCGGAAAAAGGTTTTTCACGGCATTACTTAAACATATTATCCTGTCTGCCAGGCCAAGGCATTGCATATCACCGATTGAAGGTCTTTTTAGATCATGTGGAATGAAATCGTGGCGTGTTATCACTACAGGGATTTTCATTTCTTTAATCTTTTTGATGATAAAGAGATCAATTATGGGAACTGCCAGCCAGTTATAATGAACAACATCAGGTTTGATCTTTCTTACTTTCTTTAAAAACTTCAGAGATTCAAAGGGATAACTCAAAACTTTAATTAGTTTTCGCAAATTCTGATTTTTGATCTTATTGGCAATTCTGAAATAGAAATAATCTGCCTGGACATCATAATTATCAATATAATACTCTGAAATATAGCGATTAACTGTTGAGTACAGAGTAACATCGACCTGCTCCTTCTGCAAACTTTCCAATATCGGATAATTATATTGTGGAGTTACGGCATTTGCATCGATATAAAAAACTTTCATCAATCTTTTAACACCTTACTTAATATTTTTTTAATAGTTCCCCAATTTTGCGTTTTACCCCATTCATAAGCATTTCTGCCTAATCTGCTGCGCAATTTTTCACCTTTCATCTTATTCATTGCTGCAATTAAACTTTCAACATCCGGTTTACAGAGAATAATATTTTCATCATTCAGCAAGCCTTCAGGGGAATTATTTGCTGATGGTTCAGTACTGATAACTGGAATTCCCATTGCCAGACAGGCTTTCAGCGAGCCTCTTCTATCTGAAATACCATCTATAAAAGGCAGGATGCATACATCACTATCTGATAAAGCCTTGCTTAGGGATCCATCATCAAGAAAGCCTGTGATCTTTATTTGATCAGTCAATGATTCCTCTATAATATAGTCTCTTAGTGCTTTTTGATATTCAGTATCACCTAATTCCGTATATAGATGAAGCTTTGCCTTAGGATTATCATTAATAAATAATTTAAATGCACTCAAAAGCAAATGAAGACCTTTATCTGGTCGCACAAATCCCCAAAAAGAAAATGTAAGAGCTTTTGCAGAGAGAGCATAAC
The DNA here is from genome assembly GCA_030765845.1 of Candidatus Stygibacter australis. Lineage (NCBI taxonomy): Bacteria > Pseudomonadati > Candidatus Cloacimonadota > Cloacimonadia (SeqCode) > Cloacimonadales (SeqCode) > Candidatus Stygibacter > Candidatus Stygibacter australis. The sequence continues at coordinate 3,919 of JAVCDJ010000190.1, read as the reverse complement.
CTTTTTTTACTGTAATCGGTATTTGGGGTGGGACAGGCAAGATCGCTTTCAAGTTGTTCTTGATCTTAGATAATAGTATCAAATTATTTCTATCCGTGACCATTACCTTATTTGCTGCCAGGCACATCATCGCGATGCGTATTTTTCCTTTCCAGGTGTAATCTGAATATTCATGAACTGTAAGCGCAATTTTGATCGATCTGTCCGATAACTTGAGCATAATCGGTAACATATTGATCATCAGGTTTTTACCATAACCTGTACAGGGATATTCTATCAAAACCAGGTCAGGTTTGAATTTTAAGATCTTATCTCTAACTGGGATAAGCTCATAGTGACTAAAATTAGATTTAATAACTTGATATCCATCCGGGAAATTTACTTCCGGTTTGAGCACGATCATCAAATCATCAAAACCTATTTCCGGTAGAATTTTTGATATATGCCAGGCGAAATCCCCCACACCGTCCCTTTGTGGTGGAAAACTGCCGGATATATAGCATAATCTCATATAGATAGCTCCCTGTCTCTATTCTCAATATCTGAACTGATTTTGATCAGGATTATCATGATAAAACTGAATAAAAAGATAAAAGGCGGTCGCCAAAAAATATTGAATGCCCAGGGGAAAAAGAAAATAGTAAAGGAGGCAAACATTACTATATCCTTATTCTTTTCCCAGAGGATCTTCTTGGCAAGTTTAACCTGCAGCCAGATCAGATATACATAAAGCCAGATCATCAGCAGTCCACCCTTGAGAAAAAGGAAGTTGAAGAAAGTATGAGGCTTAAAATATCTGCCCATTATCAATTCTTCTTTACTATAGTCAAAAAGGCCCACAGGAAGTTGGAAAGGAAAATGCCAGTCAATAAAATAAGCTCCAAACCCTCGTCCGATAAATAATGGATATATTGAATTAGCCATATCTGTGACAATATTCTTAAATTCGTAGATCCTGATAGCTGGTGATTGAGTAAAATCTCCCGACCATAATTCCTTGGTGAAAAAATCCATCTTGAATAACAGGAAATAATAGATTGAACTGTTTATTGCGTAAAGGATCATAGGTGGTATGGTTAACATCAGGATCAGGATAATGTTCGAGGAGGCAAATCCTTTCAATTTATGCATCAAGGGCAGATTTGAATACATCAGCAGAAATATAAGGATCATTCCGTCAACAAAGATCAAGAGTATATCAAGCCGGCTGATATTAAAAGCACCGGCAAAAATCAAAAAACTAAGAATAGTGATCCTGAAAAAACCGTAATGCCTGGCATAAGTAAAGAGAAATGCGTAAAATACGGCAGAAAGTAAATAGGCCTGACCGGCAAAACTCAGTTTAATCGAATTGGTAGCTATATCCATTCCAATGAAACCAATAGTACGTAACCCGGATGCGATCCCGATTAATATAAGAGTGTAATTGAGATGTTTAAGATAATCAGGATTAATCTTTACATAGTAGATCGCAGCAAAAAAACCGCAAAAACTCAAGATGAAATAGCGTTGGTCAGAAAGAAATTCTTTAAAAATAAAAATATCACGGTCAGTCATCAGGTCGATCACTGTAGCAAGGTACATCACTATCATTACAAAAAGATAGAGAATTATCAGATTGATTATCCGCTTATCCAGTTTTACTTTAAGTCCGTGGGAGAAAAGCTTTAGAAAAGCAACAATGCCCAGAGTTATCATGATCCACTGAGCCAGAGAAAAACTCGCTATTGCGGAAGCGGCTATGGAATGAAATTCTATTTCTTTGGTAACTTTCAATCTTGTCATTATATCTGTCATATCACGTGGTACACGTGCAGACATAAAGATAATGATCAGTGAATAGACAATAGACTTACGGAAATCAAAGAAAGCCAGGAATATGGCCACAATAGCCATTGCTATTGAAATATAAAAGCCCATTGAGGTATATGCCAGATAATCTGTATAGTAAACAAAGAAAACAGCTAACAGCAGAGCTTTGAGAAGGAAAGATAAACTAAGAAAGCCTTTTTCTTTATACATAAGAAAATATCTGCTCCAGGCAGGATAGAGCAGATTCCCTTTCAGATTTTATGAATTTCTCAGGATATTTATATTGCTCTTTAATATTCAATATTTTCTCAACCAGATCATGGTTATCTGGTTCTATATTTCTTAAATCGGGAAGAATTTGGGTTTTATTTAGATAATATGTGATCTTGGAAGAATATGCAATTCCACAATTAGGGATTCCCAAAAGGTCAGCAATGATCAGCGAATGCAGCCTGATTCCAATATGAAAATCCATTTCCTGCATGGTCTTGAGGTATTCTTCAGGAGTGTTCCAGTCACATATCTCATAACTCTCGGGATTTAGATGAGCAGCAAGTTGTTTATGATATATATTATCATTATACGAGGTTCCGGTATGAGCAGGCAGAAAGTAGATCCTGCAATTCAACTTTGCTATCAAGTCATTTAAAATATCTGCCACTTGTTTGAGTGGGAATTTTTTAAAGTCATAATGACCAGAAAAACTGATTTTATTAAGTTCTTTAGAAACAGTTACAGGCTTGATATCAGATAGAAATGCAAGGTCACCACCTAAACAATATTTTTTATCTTTTACCAGCATTTCTGCTTTTTGCAAAGACTCATGATCTCTGAAATAGCATAAAAAAGAGTTCTTTATAAGCTGCTCTGAAGCTGAAATATACCTGGGTGAATTCAGCTCCCCAATACCAACGCCAAGAAAGGCAAACTTTTTTCGGTTGATGCCCGTTATTCTTTGCATGCGCAAGAGTTCAAATATCCCATTATTACCCTCAGATTCAAAAAAACAGGTTCCACCACCCCAGAAAGTGAATTTGTTCTTAAAAAGCTGCCAGCCTTTCTGTAGACGCGAATATCTATTTAAAGAGAAATATTTCACTCTGGGTTGTGGAGAATAATAAGCTTCCCGGCCAAACACGTTTATTCTGGTAATCCGAGTATCATTTAGGAAGAAATCCAAAAGGTTCTTGAGCATCAGATCATCCCCGATATTATGAAATCCATAGTATCCCAGAAGATTAATCTGCATCGGAAGTCTCCACCAATTCAGTTTTTAGTATCCTTTTAGCTGCCACTGAGATATATATCCACCCTGCAATACGCGAAAGAGTTATAGCAAATGCAATACCGGCTAATTGAAAATACCTGGTTAAAATAATACTACCAGCAACAACTATCAGCATCTGCAGAAATTGCAGCGTCATTATAGTCTTTGCCTGATGACTGTAGAAATAGCTTTGAAGCGGTGTGAAGAATATTCCACCTATATAGGGTATTAGTAATATTCTGAATATACTGATAGCTTGAGCATAATTATCGCCAAAAACCAGGAGAATAAAATAACGGGAAAGAAAAATGCTCAGTACCATAAATATTAATAGAAATGGCGCATAACGTTTTTGAGTAGCTAATATTTTACCCAGAAAATCTTGCTTGCGGGTTGCTGTCTCTCTCAGCAGCACATTCATCAGGGAGGTGGTTATCAAAGGAAATACAAGAGCTAGAGTGTTAGCAGCAGAAAAAATACCCAAAGCATCACTACCCAGAAGTTTATCGGTAGCCAGATAACCAAAACGCATGGAAATTATCACAAAAATATTCGTTAAGCCCAACGGTACCGCTATCCGACTCAGATCAGTGATCACCTGCTTTTTATTATCTTTCAATCCTCTGAAATGAAGATAGTTATGGTTCATTAGAATTGAGATCACTATAAGTAGTATCGGATATATCGCATATCCGCTAAGGGTTGCCTGATATTTACTCTGAATGCCCCATAACTTATATAATACCAGTACTCCCAGAAAGATGGCACCCATCTGCAGGAATTTATTGAGTATATTCTGAATATTGAACTTCTTCCAGTATCCATAGGCCTGATTACAGG